>NZ_JBQSYD010000006.1:0-152868 GCF_052378905.1 Halomonas sp. AOP22-C1-8
GGGATGTTGATGTCTTACAGTCGACCGAGAGTAAGCAACGACAACCCTTACTCGGAAGCGCTGTTCCGTACCGTCAAATACTGCCCAGCATGGCCCACCAAGGGCTTTACATCGCTGAGCGCGGTACGAGAATGGATGTTGGTGTTCGAGCGGGCTTACAACGAACAGCACCTTCACAGTGGCATCCAATATGTCACGCCAGCTGACCGGCATCGTGGCGTTGATCGAAAACGCCTTGAACGTCGTAAAGCGGTTTATGAAAGCGCTAAGCGTCGCTATCCGAAACGCTGGTCGGGCAGCACCCGAAACTGGGAGGTCACTGGTTCAGTGTCGCTTAACCCAGGGAAAGTGCAGGAAATCGAGCGTAATAAAAAGGCTGCTTAAGTGCAGCCATTTGGACAACTGGGTTGAAAATCACCGCTATCACCACGTGAGCGGACGCCTGGCAACTGCAATATCTCATCGACAGTTAACCAATCGCCGCTTTCCATCACGGCTCGACGCGCTCTTGCTTCCATCTCAGCTTCGCGCAAACTAGTTGGCGTGGTCATAATCTTAGGCACCCTTATTTTGGGTATGTACTCTGGTCCATTATCCTGGGGGCTATACTAATAAGTTAGCCGTCGCGGAAGTGATCGTCGTGGTACTTGAGGCTAGCCATGCATAAGCGGCCGATGATGGATAACGTCTAACCACCTTACGGTGTTCAACCTACCAGTGAGATAGCTTTGTTGGCTCCTCACTTTGAATTTGTTCTTCCTTCCTATGGCTACAACCTAGCGGATAGATAAAAGCGCTGGAAAACTATCAATCTCAAGATCAGAAACGCTAGAGAGGATTGATCAGCTCATCACCTTGTCCCTCGGAAGGTTTGTTAACAGCCGTGCTAACCGGCCAATGTTCAACTAGTCCCGCATCGATATGCCGCACCATGCTGCGGATTGTCTCTTTATCCGTCAGGTCAGTAGCAAGCCAGTGTTCAAGACTGTCGTCGTCCAAAATTAACGGCATCCTGTCATGCACATCGGCAGCACTGCCTCGAGCTGGCTCGGTGAGAATGGCACATCCTAGACCTCCATCATCCCGTTCTGCGTAGATAGCGGCGAAGTATAGGGGCTCTCGATCCCTTCGGCACAGATAATGAGGCTGCTTAGGGGGCGTGTTCTTGATCCATTCGTACCATCCGTCAGCGAGTACGAGGCACCGGTGTTTAGCAAATGCCGATTTGAAAAAGTTATTAGTCGCAACGGTTTCAACTCGCGCATTTATGGGTTGCGTGCCTTTCCCTTTGGCCCACGATGGGCGAAATCCCCACCACACCTCTTCAAGCGTGGGAGCAGAGTCCTCAGACGCCTGCCGTATGCTCGCGATCCAGGTACCCGGCGCCACATTGTAGCGCGGTCGAATGTCGCGCTCAGACATAACCGCACCGACCTTTTTGGTCAGCTCAGGTATCGGGGTGAATAAAGCAAATCGTCCGCACATAGCTGCAGGATAGACGAGAATTGGCCATCCAAGTCAGCCTACGCACCAAAATCGCGGTGCCCTCATCTAACCACCGTCAAAATAAGGTGGGCTTGCCAACACGATAAGACCAACGAATGAAGAAGAGTGCTTGCGATTCACTAGGCTGATCGCTTATTGTCAGCCCTTAATACTGTATATATTAACAGCTATATAGGGAGGCGCTTATGAGCAAGAAAACTTACCCACGGTCTATGCAACGGCCATTCAGTAGTCCCCGTACTCTTCCAGTTATCGTTGGAGGATTTCCTCTTCAACGGGATGATTTGAGAGAGGAAGGTACGCAGTTGTTGGCGGTTTGGGGGACTGAACAAGACGCGCTACTCGCACCGCTTGAAAACATTGAGGTGCATCTACCAGGCACATGGCGAGCGATGGGGAGCATGGCATGAGTATGCATTTCACCATTCTTGGACGCGTCGACACCATGGCTCGACCGCTAAGGCTGCCTTTAGCGGGTGGCGAAGTCCGCGCTGGTTTCCCGAGTCCCGCAGACGATTATGTCGAGGTCGAATTAGATCTTATTGCCCATTTGATTAAGCACCCTAGTGCAACGTTCTTTCTGCGAGCCAAAGGCACCTCCATGGAAGGCGATGGCATTAAAGATAATGCGTTGTTAATTGTCGACCGGTCTATCAATCCTCAGCCAGGCCATATCGTGATCATGAGCGTGGACGGCGAGCTGACGTGTAAAAAGCTAAGCATCATGGGCAGTCGGCCGTATTTGGTGGCCTCTAACCCAGAGTTTAAGCCCATCCCTCTCACTGGGCATGATTGTCACAATTGGGGTGTGGCCACCCATAGCATCCAACCGCTAGCACCCGGTTTCACCGTATGATTGCCTTGGTCGACTGCAATAATTTCTATGTCTCCTGCGAACGAGTCTTTGCTCCCAGGTTGGAAGGCCAAGCTGTCGGCGTTTTGTCGAATAACGACGGCTGCGTGGTCGCGCGTTCGCAAGAAATCAAAAACTTAGGTGTGGCAATGGGAATGCCTGCCCATCAGATTGATCCGCATATTCGTCGACAATGCACATTGCTCAGCTCAAATTATGCGCTTTACGGTGATATGAGCAGCCGCGTTACTGATGTTCTCTCACAGCATACGCCTCACGTGGATGTATATAGCATTGATGAGTCATTTCTATCGTTTGAGGGCTTTGAACCAGACACATTAGAAGAACGATGCCAATTAATGCGACAGCAAGTTAAGCGAGATACAGGTATTCCGGTTAGCGTTGGCTTAAGCACTAGCAAAACGCTTGCAAAAATTGCCAATCACCGCGCTAAAAAAGAAAGTGTTTTCAATGGCGTGGCCATGATGGACCCTAACAGCAGCGACACCCGGGAATTCCTGGAGCAGCTACCCGTTAATGAGATATGGGGGGTAGCAGGTCGCAGTGCAGCGCGGCTTCATACTCTAGGCATAGAGAATGCTTGGCAGCTGCGCACCGCCAGCTCTAAGCATTTGCGGCGCCATTTCAGTGTGGTCATGGAACGTCTGGTTTATGAGTTGAGGGGCGAAAACTGCATATCACTCGACGACATGAGCCAACCAAAAAAACAGATCATGGTGTCCCGCTCCTTCGGCCGGCTCACGACGAACAAAACCGATCTGCACGAAGCCCTACGCGTGCACGCATCACGTGCTGGTGAAAAGCTACGACGACAAAACGGCTTGGCGCAGGCATTGATGGTGTTTGTTCACACCAATCGCTTTCGGCAAGATCTGCCGAGCTACAGTAAACGGTTAGTAATACCGCTACCTCACCCCACCGATGATAGCCGCGAGCTCATCAAAGCTGCCATGGCAGGGCTAGAAAGAATTTTTAAAAAAGACATCTGGTACCAAAAATGCGGGATTATGCTCATTGATTTGTGCGATCACGACAATGAACAACTAGGGCTGCTCGCCGAACCGATCAGTGACGAGAAACGTGCTCGTAATGAAAAATTGATGGCCACGCTCGATAAGCTCAATCGCGAACACGGAAAAAATACCGTCCGGATTGGCATGCCTCGCAAACAGAATGCTTGGGAATTGCGTTGCGAGCACCGTACACCACGCTACACCACACGCTGGGAAGAGCTAGCAGTGGCCAAAACCTAGAAAAGAGCTGCCATCCCTGGCACTCCTACCTCTTTTCACTACCAATAATCACATCCCTGTTGTGACGCATTCGACGTGCTAAAGCGGCGATCCTGGGCGTCACACTTTCACCCTAGCCTTTATCAAGCCATTTTTATGTAAGCGATTGACCACAGCGTTTGTAAGCAATGGCTTACAACAATCCGTTATGCAATGAAACTAAAAACGATTGGCGATATGTGTGCCACTAACCCAATTGGCAGCAACTAAGCCAGTGGTACTTCAGCTTATTCTGATGGATGGCAAAGACACCTGATCCGATTCAGGATAATTCGAGCAGTTAGCACGTGACATTTTTCCGCTAAAACAAGGGTTCAAACGCAGGATCGCTTGGTGAATAGGTCCCCTGGTAGCCTGTATGATTTCAGGCGGGGCATCAGAATTCATCTTCGTTAATTAGCTCAAAGGTGTGGTCGCTTAAATATCGCTCAAGGTTTTCCAGCAGCCTTGGCGGCTTCTTCAACCCATACTCCAAGGTTTTCACGACCATTATCTGTATTCCAGCGGTAGTGCTTGTATCCTTGGATCTTCATGCCGCAGAAGTCACTTGTTTGTTTATTGAAATCTGGGATTTTACTAATATCTATAGTCAACAATCCGTTGCCCCGTTTGATACTTTTCTCTATTTCGTATTTTACCCATTTACTTTTATCAGTATTGGCACCTATAAGTACGACTGTCACAGTCGTACCGATAAGCTGGGCATCTATCCATGCTTTTACCGTGCTATCACCTGTGCGCTCTAACTTCTCGAACTCTGCTTTGTCGATGAATCCAACTTTAGGGTTGGCATTGATCACGTTACTGTTACGGACATTCATCGCTCTCAGAACGTCGTCGTACTGGAAACTAAAGAAAACCTTTCTAGCCATGGGGACACCTTAGATGAGCCGTAAGAGGAGGAGGATGACTTCTTGAGCGCGTTCAAGTGATGTAGATTTATCGCCTAGTTCACCCAACAAGGGTGTAATCTTTTTACCATTCTCGTGCTGAGATTCTTGATAAGACTTCATAACCTCATTCCACAGTAATTTCGACATCGAGCCTGTAATACCTACAGGAATTACAAAAACGCCTTTCGCTACAGCGATATCGAATTCTTCACGCATTCCGTCAGAAAGGATTAACTCGCCATTTTCCAGCTTATTGCCAAACATAAAAATAGCAACGCCTGCATGAGCGAGCATATTGCGTCGATATTCTGTCCACAGTTCCTTCAGAGGCCTTTCCCCAGTCTTGCTTTGTGGAAAGGGCCTAAGAATTAACTGGTCGTTGTCGAGACGGCCACCATTCATAACAGTTTGTTCAAGCACGCCAGTGATGATTGCGCTACCTATACCGAGGCCAAACCCTGAGATCACTCGGTACTGTTCTTTGCAAATGGCCCTGCTCAGATGATAAACGAATTGCTCTGATTCAGCCTTGCACCACGGGTTATAGTCATGAGCAGCACCAGAGATAAAGATTGTATTTCTTTTGTGGCGATGCTCGATGGCACGCAGAATGTCAGTAATTTCAGAAAACTCATCAACATAAACGGCTTTGATCCCTACACGGAGCAGCTCTCCTGTGAAAAGCTCTTCCTTACGTTGGCGATACTCGAAGTCAGCAAGGTCTTCATTCTCTCCCTTGCTAGCTCTTCTCAGGATGCAGTAGTGCTGTCGTTGATCTCGAGTAAACTGAATCCTGACGCGGCTAAGAATATATTCTAGATTAGGGTCGGTGAAGCTGAAGCCGAGAAAGAGGAAGGTTTTAGAAACCAAGTCACCGCTTAAAGCTGTAATGAACGGCTGCATATTGACGTGGTAACGCTCATAGTCATCGCGAGTCAACACCGCGTCAGCGGCATGCTCGATGTCACCATGCATCTTATAAACAATTGCATCACGTTTCGGCCGTGTCGTTGCCAATTGCTTATTGGTATGTTTGATGTCAGCTATCTTTTCGTTTTTTTCAAGCGCCGTTTCGATCAAACGATCATAATTGGTTGTCCAGTAGGTCGGAATAGGCAGCCTTGCCAGAATCGCGTGGTTTTCAGTGGGCTCCGCCGTCATTGAGAACTCAGTCACCAGTAGCTGATTGAGTTTTGCTCGGTTGGTCGCATTGACGTTTGTGTGGTATTGCGCCAACGTAACTAGATCCCATTCTTTATCGACGTCTAAATCAAGCTCATCAGCTATTGGCTTGAGCAATGACTTCCAGTCGACATAACCTGCTGCTCTTGAAAAGCCTGCACCCGCAAAAATAGCCAGATTTCCTTCTTCTAGCTCTTTTGAAAGGGTGTCAACGAGCCGTAACTGATCACGTTTCATTCTGAGCTTCCCGTCAGGTTTTTGTAAGGCATAATCAGATATTTCTCAGCCAACGACTGTGCCCTTGAAGGTCGTATAGGGCTAATGCTCCGTTTGGTGTGGTGTCGATACGGGAATAAAGCTGTAAATATTCATTGCCATGATGACGACCTGATGAGTCGACGGTAGGAACGATGACGATGTTATTGAGATTCTTCTTTCCATCAGCGTAACCAATCTCCCAAGGGCACCATCGTGATGACATGGAGTTCTCAGTAGCCAGGAAAAGGAACCAATTGGCATGCACAATGGCATTCTTGATTCGCCTTGCGGTTTCTGCATCAGGGCGTTCCGGCATCTTTTGGTCTTGCCAATCGATGTAGATATCCCACCCTTGTTCAATGAGCATTTGCTGAAGGCCTAATGCTTGCTGGTTATCTTTGTGACTATGGCTCAAGAAAGCAGTCGGTCGACCGATGCTTGGTGATGAAAAAACCCGTTGTTGCTTACGAAATGAAGCATTGCTGAGCTCATATTGGTAAATTGCCATACGTTACCATTCCCTACTATTTCTTAGTGTTTCAAGGGAAAGTGTCATTATTTTCATTCATTCGCAAGCCGTTTCTGAGCGTATTCTGATAGCGGAAGCGTTCAGCGTAATAGGCGGCGATGAAAGGCTTAGTGAATCCTGTTAGGCCTAACCGGGTGCTGTACGAAATAGCGACTACCACCCTCATTGGGGTTCCATCATGATCTAGTGGCAGCCAATGGTGTAACCGGATCATTCAATTCTTCAGATTATTGGGCCTGGGAGATAGATGATTGAATAATGTAGGAGAATCAAAATGAAAATTATTGAAAAGGTGGAAATCGATTCCGTCACCGATGTGATGTGCGATGTATGCCTATGCTCCACTCGGGTAGCGAATGTTGGGCTTGAATTTGCGACGCTCCAAGCTCATTGGGGATACGGGGCTAAGCACGATGGCGAGCGCTACGAACTACATCTCTGTGAGAGTTGCTTTTTTGGCACAGTTGCGTACCTAAAACAGGAGCGACGTATACAAAATTTATTCAGTGAGGAGGTTGGGATAGAGGCTAACGAGCCGAACAGCACATTTGGCCTAGTTGCATCAGAGGATTATTTTCGTGACGACGTCGGAAGCAAACTCTAATCATGATCTGCTCTGAAGTGGCCAATAAAGCGCTTTTAGCGCGAGGCTGTTGGACATTTTTGAGCAAGATGTGTCGTAAAAAAGAGTCAGGGCGGGCCTTGATCAAAGGCCATTGTCACTACCGGATGCGCCTTCTTGGCCTGGGTAACATGAACTAACTAGGCCGTATTGTTGTAGGCATGAAGCTGCCTTCGTCATTTAACAATATTGCTAATATCTGTCACCCATGGGGGCTTATGGGCTAGGGTCATTACTGGCATTGCCAAGAATACAAAAGTTCTAAATTGCAGTGGAATGACCTTCAGTCCTGGATTCAACTAATAAGTGCAGCACCTGCGGTTTCTAGTGCTCCTGAGTATTCACCTAAGAACACCTGGGCTGGGGTTCGGTATCCCAGCCGCTTTCTTGGTCTATCGTTTAGCTTATTGACGACACTTCGTAGCTCGGCATTGGTCACTTTGCGGAAGTCAGTACCTTTAGGAAAATACTGCCTAATCAGACCATTGGTGTTTTCATTAGTACCACGCTGGCATGAGCGGTACGGGTCGCAAAAATAGGTCTTAGCCGAGACGGCCTTGGCAACTTTCCGGTGCTCAGCGAATTCCGACCCATTATCCAAAGTGATGGTGTGCACTGCCCCTCGGCGTGGTGCCAATAACCGCGTCATTGCCTGAGCCGTTCTAGTGGCGGTGATTGTTGGCAGCCGCGCTGCCAAGAGGTAGCCACTGCGTCTTTCGACCAGGGTCACCAGTCCAGATTCTTTGTGGCCCTTAAGCACCGTGTCGCCTTCCCAATGTCCGATATGGCGCCGTTCTTCCACCTTGGCAGGGCGCTGCTCAATGCCTACTCGGTGCGGGATTTTGCCTAACCCCGCCCGCTTAGCCAATTGGCGCTGGTAGCGCCGCTGGCGTGGCAGTCGGAGCCGTTTCCATAATGTTCCACCGTGCTTCTTGTCGTCCCAGATTAACGCATAGATCCATTGATGGCTTACGCAGGCCCCGTTGGCATTGGCCATGAAGCCACTGATTTGCTGAGGGCTCCATTCGTCCATCAATTGGTCAGTGACCCAGCGAATCAGGCTGGGCAGCCGCTTCGTCACTTTCCAGGCAGTGCGTCGGCGCTGATCACTTGCCGATTGAGCCTGTTCAGGCGCATAACCACTGGTCAGACCGTTGCGCTTTATCTCGCGACTAATGGTGCTGCTATGGACACCAATGGCCTTAGCTATCTTTCGCTGGCTAATGCCGGTCTCAAGATAGGCAAAAATTTGGTATCGTTGGATCTGGGTCAGTTGTCGGTATCCCATGCTCTGCTTCACTTTGGTAGGTAAGGCAGAGAGGGTACCGGCGCTGGCCCTCCTGCCTCTACCTTGTGGTCCAAAGTGCTGCGCTTATTCTATGAATCCAGGGTACGTGCTTAATAAGAAAAAGTGACGTGAAAGGTACGACTGGCGTAGGCAGGTTCTTCTGCGCGAACCCGAATTCAAGTAGTCTCTACTATGGATAACGAAAAAAGCGGCTAACTGGGAATGTAAGGCATGGATCGTGGTGCCAATTTTTGGCGTAATGAAGTCGTAGCTTTTCTTGCGCTATCGACTATCAAAGGTGTTGGGTACTGGACGCTATTTCGTCTGATGTTGCCCGGGAAAGGGTTCAAAGACTTTCTCAAAAATTCACCGATTTCTGTTCTTGAAAAAGAGCTGAAGGTATCACTTTTGCTGGACGGTGAAAGTCCTGAAGAGTGGCAGCATAGAGTCTGGGAGGCTGGCCTTCAGCTAGCCAGGGAACTGGCCAAATATAGAGCACGGCTAGTCTTTCGGGATCAGGAGGAGTTCCCAGGCAGGCTTAAAGAAATTGAAGATGGGCCGCGCTGGCTATTTATCCAAGGGGATATTCGAACCCTTTATAATCGTCCAATTGCTGTTGTGGGCACTCGTAAGCCTTCAAAGGATGGTGAGTTCTTGGCTCGCTACGTTGTCGCAACACTTGCACATTCAGAGAGAACGGTAGTATCTGGCCTCGCTTTTGGCATCGACCAAGTTGCTCATCAGGAGTCTCTCAGGTATGGCTTGCCCACAGTGGCGGTTTTAGGAAATGGAATATTCCTTGATTACCCCAAAGGCTCTCAAGAGATCCGTGAGAAAATTTTGATGAATGGCGGGGCAGTCATAACAGAATACCTGCCACATCAATCTTATTCTGGTGAGAACTTTGTGAGGCGAAATCGAATCCAGGCAGGCCTTTCTGAGTTTGTTATTCCAGTTGAATGGAAAATAAAGAGCGGCACAGCTCACACTGTTGAATATGCTTCAAAATACCAAAGAAAAGTGGTCAATATATTCCTGCCAGGAACAGCAAAAGCCCGACCAGAAATGGTTTTTTCGGAGCGTGCACGTGGCGCAACATCGTTTGAGATACCTAGAGAAACCGAGCAGCTTATAGCGCTACTGGATTTGGATACCTCCTCATTGCAAGTGGATTCCGAGCAATCAGAAGATATCGCGACCGAACCAGTGCAACAGAATTTAGAAATTTAGGTAGTTCCTAGTCACTTTAACAATATGAAAAGAAGCCTATGTTGATAGTAACCTCTCCCAGTGCGCTGCTAATTAATGGTGACCCCGATCCCTCTATTGCACAGGTTTTGATAGAAGCAGCTCAAAATAATCATAAGGTTGGGATTGTCTCAAATAACGCCAAACCGGGTTGGTTTGATGAGTTATTTGCCGAAACCGGTGTAATATTTAAGCAAGAGCTAGGACGGCAAAATGGAGGGATTATTAAAAGAACTGCCGAAAAGCTAAAAATCGCGCCGCAAGATGTCTTAGTGCTAGTTGGATCGCAAGCTGACATTGCCATGGGTAAGAATGGTAAAGCGGTTATGGTTGCAGCCGGTTGGTCAAATGACCCAAGAGTGTCTGAGCTCGGTATTCAAGTGGATTGTGCACGTTCTCTTAAGGAAACCCTTCGATTAACTTCGGAGTGGGATGGCAAGTGGTGGTTCAATGGCCAAGGCGCTTCGTATTCTGTACATGCTCTTTCAGATCTATCTACTTTCGGAAAAGACTTTGATCAAAAACAATTTCGCGCGCATCTAACTAGTACTATAAAACAAGGGGGGCCTCGATTGAATGCCTTACTTGCAATGGTTGCGAGATCTCTGCTAACTCAGGGTGTTGACTCGTTTCCAAAGCTTTTTTGGGGAGTGTTTCCTTCGTCAGCTAGCGATAACAGTGATAGCGAGGTACTCAGCGATTTTACGCATCGCTTAAGGACAACTGTATCAAAAGTTCGTATGGCGAGAAAGGGAGAGCCCTTGTTTGTGCGTCATAAACCATCAACTAAGCGGTCGTCAGCTGGTTCAAGAACAGATCGACTTGATCCCACCGAACAGATAGAAACTATTCATTTAAACCCTAAATATCGCGGTAACCTCACCGGGCGTAATGTCATAGTGGTAGATGACTGTACTACTCATGGGGTGTCTTTCGGTGTAGCCGCCGCACTTTTGCGTAAAGCAGGCGCTAATTCTGTCACATGCATTGCACTGGGTAAGTTTGGTAGATCTCTGAGGGACTATCAGATTGATATTACCTCAGATCCATTCCAACCACTCAATCTAGCGAAAAACGCTGTTATAAAAGATAATCCTTTTTTTGTGGGGCACGAAAATAATGCTGCACAAGAAGCGCTTAAGGGCTTGTTGGGCTAGATAGGTCATTAACTTTTTTGTAAAGTAATTATAACCTTACTGTGACCTGCCACTTGAAGGTTTAAATCTAGGCAGGTCACTTACTCTTATCGAAACAAGGAAGTTACCCGCTGACCGGCGTAACTCGTGTTGCTTGTCTCGAAGCAATCATGTTCGCGGGACGCTGAATTTCACTCAGCGTAGCGTCGTCTAAAAGCCCTTCTTCGCGTACAAGATCTAGTACTCCTCGCCCGCTCTGTAGTGCCTGTTTGGCGATTCGTGTTGAGTCGATGCATCCCACATAGCTTCGCTGGATATCTGTCTCTTCTGGCACGCAGAGGCTGACCAAATCGTCGCATAGTGAATCTGGCAGGATTGTTTGAAGGTGCAAGAGGGCAATGCTGTTTAGCATGAATTGCGGCTTTCGGAAGGGCTGCTAAAGTAGCCTCTTACAAAAACCGCCCTCTGGATGACGTCTTTCGGTACGTTTCACCTAGCTTATATATTTTAAATTACTTTAGTCTTTATTCGCCTGTGAGCGTTCTTAAAGCTTTGGTGAAGCTTACATGGTTAAGTGGCTTTATAGATGAACTGCTATCTTGCTTTTTATTATATGCGTGTACCCATGTTTTCATATCTAAAACACCCGAAGAAGCTCGAATTTTACTTTCAGCTCCTTTTAAATTTCCACGGAAAAATGCTATGTGGTTTATAACTTTTTTGATAGTCGCTTGATGGTTTTCTTCTGTTATCTCAAGCAGTAACGCACAGTACCCACCCTCATTTTCTCTACATTCAATTTCAAGAAGAAATACTCTACTTCCGCTGTAGTCAAAATGATAAACTAAAACGCTTCTATGTTTTGAAAGTGTTAACGTGGTCCATTTGTCCCTTCTGTGTTTTTTTTGATACTCGTCTATAACTCTTTTGGGTAATGGCCAAGTCAGAATGTTATCTCTAAACAGACCGCCTTCTTGTGGCTGATAGCAGAAAAGATTACTTATTATTTTTTTATTGCGAAGCAGATTCAACATTTTCTTTAACTGCAAAAACCTATAAGGCATGTTTGTTTGGCCGACCTGTTCCGCAGAAACCTCCTTTGTTTCTGTATTTCCATGCGTCGGTAATCCAGAAGTGCCATACTTGAAAAATTGATTTTCAATAGGCGTTACTTTTCCTGTAAGGTATTTATAACTAACCTCTTTTTCAATTTTTTTTAATTCTGGTTTGTTTTTCCAAGCAACCCCTAAAGAGCTGATTTCATCAAGCCCAGAATTCGCTGCAGGATCTTCTTTAGAAGAAATCGCTAAATCATCATTTGGGCTGCTGTTGTTCTGACTGCCATTTGGCCAAGGCTTATCTTTATCTGAATCTATAGTGTCTTTGCCTGTCTCGCCACTATTGTCGCGACCATGGTGGATTGTCAAGTTACTAAAAGGCCACGTTGCTGAGATTATCTCCAAGCAAAGATATTTGTTAGGTTCTGATTGTATTTGAACTGCACGTACAGAAAATTTAAAATTGTTAACTAGAAAAGGAATGCCTGCATATATATAAGACTCACCAGTAGCCCTTAAGGCATTAGCATAAATAGCATTAGCTGCTTGAATGCCATGTTCAGAAATAGTGAGATTCGCTGCATTATCAGCAAACTTATCCTTAATTCTCTTTCTTAAAATTACCAACCATTCGTCATCGGAAATTGTTCCAGTTTTTTGTATATTAACAATTCTTTCCCTAGTTGTTGCCCATGGCCCCGTTGTTAATGCTAGTGCGAACTCAGAAGAGGGTGCCATGAGGGCCCTAAAAACTTCGTGGCAAGGGATTATATAGGTACTTTGTGCTTGCTGAATTACAACGCAGTAGCTGTTAGAAAAGTCTTTTCCAAGATTGTATTCTGACTGCCCTATCCAACGGTATGGGAATTCATCTTTCCACCAACTTGGCCTTTCAGGCATGATATCGTTTGCTTTAACAATTCTAGAACTGTTATCTGTTAAATCTGCATTAATATTAATAGTTTGAGCATTAGCGCGACCAATTAGGCGCCCATTTTTGTATATGGTACCTAAAACAAGCTCTGGAACTATTCCCGTATGTGCGCGTACCAGGATCTCTTCACTCAGGCTGGCAGGCTTGCAGATTTCTTGTTTGTTTGGGTTCGAGCTTACTGGACAAAGCTTGACGCCAACAGAGGGGGTTGATGTTCGTCCCTCATGCGATTGGTACCCATCTACCCACCGTATCATCCAGTGGCGACCATCGTGAGGAAATTCTTCAAAATTAGTGATTAGATTTCGACTAGCCATGCAAATATTAGCACCTATTTTTTTCTTAAGTGCAGTATGCCAGTCGTGCAGTTTTTTGTTTAGTCGTTTTTATTAATGTAATTCACAGCCACCGCCCACCAGCGCAGCGGCGCTGGCGCTATGATGCGGTTGGCGAAATGGGCGCTTGCCCCAGTCAGCATCCAGCGACAGCCCACATACCGAGCGCACGGCGGCGACCGCCAAGGCGTCTTCTTCTGAAAGCGGCGGTAGAATGCCCGGCAGGCGGCTGGCCAGCATGGTTTTACCCGTGCCAGGCGGGCCTGCGAACAATAAATTGTGGCCTCCCGCCGCGGCGACTTCCAGCGCGCGACGCGCCTGTTGCTGGCCGCGTACATCGGCTAAATCGGCCATTGGCGTGGTGGTTTTTACTGAGGCGGGTAGGCGGTGGGGCAGGATTTTCTCCTGCCCAAGTAGGTGAGCAACGACCTGCCAAAGCGTATCCGCTGGTAGTACCGATAAGTCACCGGCTAGTGCGGCTTCGTCGGCGCAGGCGCGAGGAATGATCAGAGCGTTTCCGGCCCGGCGCGTTGCCAGCGCGAAAGGAAGCATACCGGGTACGGCGCGCAGCTTGCCGTCCAGCGCCAATTCGCCCGCGCACTCCATGCCTTCTAGCGCGTCTACTGGAATCTGGCCTGAGGCCGCAAGAATGCCGAGTGCGATGGGCAAATCGAACCGGCCTCCCTCCTTGGGAAGGTCCGCAGGCGCCAGGTTGAGCGTAATGCGCCGGGTGTTGGGAAAATCAAACCCGGCATTAACCAATGCGCTACGCACGCGTTCACGACTTTCCTTGACTGCTGTTTCGGGTAACCCAACCAGCGTAAGCCCCGGTAAGCCGTTGGCAAGATGTACTTCTACATGGACGGCTGGTGCATCCAGGCCCACGCCCGCACGCGTGGCCACAATGGCTAAGGTCATTCCGCTTCCTCGCTTATTTCCTAATTCTACTTGACGTTAGCGGTTAACTTAACGCAACTAAGAAAACTTTGATAGCAGGCAGGGTTTTCAGCGTTATGATTTTGGCGGGAATATGACGCGAAGTGCGAACGTCATTTCTAAGGAGTGGGCTGGTTGTGGCGGGAAAAGTCATCCAGGGCGGTAGCCAACACACGGGCAAAGCGCTGGGCTGAGGGCAGTGCGCCAAAGCTCCATACGGGTGGCAGGCGCAAAAAGTTGCCGCTTTGCACAACGGGCAGCTGTTGCCACAGGCCACTTTCTGCCAGCTCTTCTTCTACGCCCATGGGCACCGGGTCAACAATTACCAGCGTCGCTTCTGAATAGCGGGCAAGCACTTCGATACCTGCTAAGGCGAACCCCCAGGCGTTGGTGGGTTGGTCCCAGGCATTGTCCAGGCCAAGCTGCTCAAGCACCGCATTGTAAAGGCTGTTATCCCCGAAGATCCGCACATGGCGTGCATCCATAAACTGCACCATCAATAGCGGTGCGGTGTCAGGTTGCGCTTCACGTAGTGATGCCATTAGCGTCTGTGTGTCGGCAATTAACTGTTCTGCCTGGGGCTGTCGCTCGGTGAGCTCACCCAGTTGGCGCGTTAATGCCTGGATTTCCTGCCAGGTATCGGCGCCGGGAGAGTAAAGCGGAATGGAGGTTACCGGTGCGATGCGCTCCAGACGAGGCGTGAGTGCAGCAAACATCGGCGAGATCAATATCTGCTCGGGAGCCAGCTGGGCCAACAATTCAAAATTGGGCTGGGTGCGCAGCCCAAGGTCGGCCACACCTTCTGGAAGTCGCGGCTCGCCGACCCAGTCGTAGTAGTCCTTCTGTTGGGCCACGCCGCTGATCGGCGCGTCGATAGCCACCAACGTCTCGGCAATGGTCCAATCCACCGTGGCAAACTGGGCATGGGCGCTGGTAAATGCTAGCAGGCTGGTGAGCAGAAGCGCGGCTCGGGCGAAAAAAAGCGTCACGGTACGGCGCATGAGAAAGAGCCATTTTGAAAGAAGAGCTTTATTTAAACGATAATCTTTCTTGCTTGCAACGCCGTGCAGGCTTGTCGTTAGCTAAACCCCGACGACGTGTGGTTAAACAGGGCGACGGGGCTCAGCGGCTCTCTTAAGTGTTTAGAAACGGTAGTGAACGCTTGCTGTAATCCCGCGCTCAGCGCCAAAGTAGCAGTAATCCAGCGAGTTGCATGACGCTACGTAGGATTTATCCAGTACGTTGTTGACGTTAAGGCGGGTTTCGACGTCGTTAACGCCCACATGGCTGAGGTCGTAGCCGATGGTGGCATCGACCAGCGTGTAGTCGGGTACGCTTTCGGTATTTGCGCGGTCTGCGGCGATATCCGCGTAATGCCTCACACCAACGCCTACATCCACGCCGTTTAGCCAGCCGCTGTTCGCTTCATAATGTCCCCATGCCTGTAGCTGGTGCCGGGGCGAGTAAATCGCATTGTTGCCCTGGTTGCCGTCGTCACTTTTAGCGTAGGTAATATCGGTAAAGCTATAGCCTGCCTGAAGCGAGAGCGTTTCGGTCAGTTGGGTCTGGGCTTCCAGCTCAAGTCCTTGGGATTCAATTTCACCCACGGCGCGGTAAGGGTCAGAGGGCTGCTCTTTGGTGGCTACGTTTTCCTGGCTGATATGGAAAATGGCCGCGCTGTACTGGTTGGCGCTACCGCTGGGTTGGTACTTCACCCCGGTTTCCCACTGCTCGCCTTCCATGGGCGAGAGCAAATCGCCGCTTTCATCCACAAAGCTTGTGGGCGTAAACGCGGTGGAGTAACTCAAGTAAGGCGCTACGCCGTTATCGAATAGATACACCACGCCCGCACGGCCGCTAAGTTGAGTATCGTTTAACGAGCTTGAAGCGTCGGTATCCTTGTTCGTGTTATCAATGCTTACCCAGTCATAGCGTCCGCCCAGCGTGAAGCGCCAGTTATTAAGCGCAATTTGGTCCTGTAGATAAACACCGGTCTGTTCAATGTTATGTTGTTCCCGAGTAGGGGCATAAAATGCGACGGGATCATCGCCATAAACGGGCTCAAAGGCGTTAATGGGCTGGAAGGCACCGGAAGGCCATGACACGTTGTTTTCGCGCTGCTGGTAGTCCACGCCAAAGAGCAGTGTATGCGCCATAGCAGCGCTATCAAATCGAGCTTCAAGCTGATTGTCGATGGTCCATGCTTCAAGGGACTCGTCGCTGCCGGAGTAATAGCGGGTTAACTCATTGGAAGTGGGCGATGTCCAGCCAAAGCCATATACCTGATTGAGTACTACGTCCGAATTCAGGTAACGCAGCATCTGACGGCCAGTGACCTGGTCATTAAAGCGGTGCTCAAGCGAGTAGCCGAACATACGCTGGGTGCGCTCGTAGGCGTCGTAATCTTCTTCTCCGTCAAAGAAATTATTGCTGATTTTACGCCCATTGCGGGGTGTTACGGCACCTTCATAAGGCACGCCGGAGTGATAGCCGCCTTCAGGTTCATCCTGCAGGTAGGCTTCAACCGTTAGGCTGGTGTCGTCGGTCATGTCCCATGTCAGGCGTGGTGCGATGGCGTAGCGCTGCTCTTCGGCGGACCCGAACTGGGTGTCCGCACCGCTGGCAATACCCGTTAAGCGAAATGCTATGCGCTGCTGCTCGTCAATCGGCCCGGTGAGATCGAACGCAGCGCTACGCTGGTTATTGTTGCCCACTCGCAAGCGCAGCTCGCCGCCTTGCTCAAACTCAGGACGCTTGCTGTTCAGCGCTACCATGCCGCCCGGAGAGGCGCGGCCATAGAGCACGGAGGCAGGTCCGCGAACGACTTCGATGCTTTCCAAAAACCAGGGGTCGATACGCATCGAACTGTGGGAGTTGGCATCGCCCATCACTTTCAGGCCATCCAGAAACGTATTGCTTAAGCTGCCATCGGAAAAGCCGCGCAACACTAAATAGTCGAAGCGGTTTGAAGCGCCCACCTGATTGGAGTAAACGCCTGGCGTGTAGTCGGTTGCGCGCTGGACGGTCGTTACGCCACGCTCTTCCATCTGCTTCTGGGTAATGGTTGACACACTTTGCGGCGTCTCGATAAAGGGTGTTTCTACCTTGGTGGCAGCCTGCTGAGCAGTGACAGTGACCGTCGTTAACTGATGAGCAGCATCCGGTGATGTTTGGGCGTAGGCGGCAGATACCGAGCCGCCTGCCAAGGCAATGGACAGCGCAAGGTGGCGATAGGAAAAGCGGTGCGGGAGCATAAGCATGACAATAATTCTCTACCGGTTATAGTAATGAGAATTATTGCTTTTTAAGGGTCTGTTGAGCTATGCAATATGCCAAATCAGCTATGCGTTATGCCAGTGTTGATGATGCGCTTAATGTGTTTTGGCCCTGCTGCTCACTTCTGTTGGCGCAACACCGAAGTGGCGTTTGAAAGCCGTCGTAAAATTGGTGGCATGGCGATAGCCACAGGCATGGGCTGTCTGTTGAACACTATAGCCTTTTTCCAAGTGGCTGTAGGCTTGTTGAAGCCGACAGTGGCGTAAGTGATCAAAAATTGAGCAGCCGTAAAGTGCACTAAATTTCTGGCGCAAGCTGCTGGAGCTCATCGCCGCACGACGAGCCAGGCCGCTCAGGCAGTAATCGGTCATTGGGTTATTGCGCAGCTCGGCATGCAATTGAGCAAGCTGTTCGCGTTCGCGGGCTTTGATGCCTCGTGCAGGTTTACCCTCTCTGGCAGGCGGCGCGGGTAAGCCGTGCCCAAGAAGCTGTAGGGCAAGCCCCTGCCAGACTAGTGAATGCCGCCAGTCGTCCAGTGGCGCTTCGCAACTCGCGCGTAGCTGAGCAAAGAGTGTGGAAGGTGGCGCCCAGGCATGCAGCTGAGGCGCTTGAGCGCTAGGCAACGCATTAGGAATTGTGGCCAGTACCGCAATATTGAGGGTACGCAGCCGTGGCTGTGCCGGTTGTTCAACGATCAACGGCGCCTGCGGGGTAAAGTGCGCGCAAAGTCCCTGCCCCGCGCCTATAGTCAGCCGCTTCTGGCCTTGGGCGATGTCAATCCAGCCTTCCAAAACAACACTTAGAAACCAGGGCACTGTCTGCGTGGAACGTGAGGCGTAGCGTTGGCGTACTTCAAGGTCGGAGAGTGTGAGATGCAGCGCAGAAGAGAGCGGCAAATCACTGACGCTGCCTTGGGCAATGGGATCGTCAATTCCCTCCCCGGCATACAGGTAGTCAATGCCGAACGTTTGGCCCAGTTGGCTAAGTGTCGATGGCGTTAACGACGTAAAGGTTGGCATCAATAAGGACCCTGCGGCTTGGTAATCCAGTGATCAACCCAGCGAGAAAACGCCGCCCAAAAGAGCGACGCTTGAAAAGAGGAGCGGTTCGTGGGTTATCCAGAGAACGCGTAAATCATCGTGATCCTACCATCAGTAGATTAAAACGCAATGATAGGTGTTCTCATTTTGGTGGCGGCAGGCGTTACCAGTGCTGTGCTTATGTATCGCTTTTCTTATCGTCGTTCAGTGTTCTGCTGGCAGCCGGTTTTGGGGCAGCGGGCGTATCGGCGTTGGGCTGAGCGCTTTCAGCGGCCTTAGTGGCGACTGGCAGGTGCTTCTCAGGCTGATTCGCTTCCATCGTAGCTTCCAACTGCGCTACTTGCCTCTCCAGGGCTTCTACCCGCGAACGCGTGCGCTGTAGAACGTCCATCAGGATATCGAAGTCTTCCCGCGATACGAGCTCCAGCCGATCAAAGGCACCACGAACCACCTGTTGAACGCCTTTCTGAATATCTTCGGGCGCTTGTGACGCATTTTGTAAGCGGTCGCCAATCTGTTGTGCCAAACGGCTAATACGATCCTGGGGCGTCATGGTTCTCTCCTTAAATAATGATGCTTTAAAAGTGGGCACTATTTTAAGGATACGCAACCCGCCGCCAGTACGCATGTATTGCGTATGGCATTGGCGCATTTATTCGTTTATCTCGTCGCCCAATCATGGTGCGCCAACCGTTCGTGCCGGTTCTTTTTTGGTGCAATCGGTTGCGCCCTACGCCTTTCGCGATCTTGGGGTGTGCGTAAAAGCGCCTTATTTTTTGTTAAGCCACTAAAAATTAAAAAGAAATTGGCTAATGGCACGGTATGCGCATTAGTAGAGCATCGCCATTTTCAGCGGCAATGCCGCTAGCCATCTAGCAGGACTTATCCAGCAGGAGAGATATGGGATGAAACTCATCACCGCCATCATTAAGCCATTCAAACTTGACGATGTTCGCGAAGCACTGGCCGACAACGGCGTGCAGGGCATTACCGTGACAGAGGTAAAAGGTTTTGGGCGTCAGAAAGGGCATACCGAGCTCTACCGGGGTGCTGAGTACGTGGTCGATTTTCTGCCCAAGGTAAAAGTAGAAGTAGCGGTTGACGATGCGCGCCTGGAAAGCGTGATGGATGCCATTTGTAATGCCGCTAACAGTGGAAAAATCGGCGATGGCAAAGTATTCGTCACGCCGCTCGACGATGTTATCCGAATTCGTACCGGTGAACGCGGCGTTGATGCCGTTTAAACAGGGGCTTACCGGGCTACTTCGTAGTTCAACGGGGAACTAACAAATGAACGAACTGGCTGATCTGAGCTACGCGCTCGACACGTTTTACTTCTTGATGTGCGGTGTATTGGTCATGTGGATGGCCGCAGGCTTCTCCATGCTTGAAGCAGGCATGGTGCGCGCTAAAAACACCGCTGAAATTCTGACGAAAAACATCGCGCTGTTTGCGATTGCCTGCACCATGTATCTGCTGGTGGGGTATCACCTCATGTACTCCAGCGGCGAAGGCGGCTTCTTGCCAAGCCTGGGCTTTCTGCTGGGTACTGAGAACAGCGTCGATTCAGTGCTGGCGGGTGGCGAAGATGCGCCGTACTACTCCATGCGCGCTGATTACTTCTTCCAGGTTGTCTTTGTGGCTACTGCCATGTCGATTGTTTCCGGTGCGGTCGCTGAGCGCATGAAACTATGGGCCTTTTTGGCCTTCGCTGTGGTCATGACCGCCTTTATCTATCCGGTTTCTGGCTACTGGACGTGGGGTGGCGGATGGCTGAGCAGCGTGGGTTACTCGGATTATGCTGGCTCGGGTATTGTTCACATGGCAGGCGCTGCCGCTGCTCTGGCAGGCGTGCTGATTCTGGGGCCGCGTAAAGGTAAGTACGGTAAAGATGGCGCTATCCATGCCATTCCCGGTGCCAACATGCCGTTGGCAACGCTGGGTACGTTCATTTTGTGGATGGGTTGGTTCGGTTTCAACGGTGGCTCTGAGCTAAAAGTCTCGGATATCGAGTCGGCCAACAACGTCGCCCAGGTGTTTGCCAATACCAATGCGGCCGCTGCTGGCGGTGTGATTGCCGCGCTGGTCCTGGCCAAACTGTGGTTCCGTAAAGCGGACCTGACCATGGCGCTTAACGGTGCGCTGGCTGGCCTGGTGGCGATTACCGCTGACCCGCTCTCGCCAACGGCATTAGGTGCCACCATTATCGGTGCGGTGGGCGGTGCTATTGTGGTCGTAGCGATTGTATCGCTTGATAAGCTCAAGCTGGATGATCCGGTCGGTGCTATTTCCGTTCACGGCGTGGCGGGTATCTGGGGCGTGCTGGCGGTGCCTATCACCAATGATGGCGCGTCCTTCAGTGCTCAAATGATGGGTATTGCGGGTATCTTCGGTTGGGTGTTTCTGACAAGCCTGGTGGTCTGGCTGGTGCTGAAAGCCATCATGGGCATCCGGGTGAGCGAAGAAGAAGAGTATGAAGGCGTGGATATCGCAGAATGCGGTCTTGAAGCCTACCCTGAGTTTAGCGTTAAGAAATAAGCATAATACTAAGCAAGTGAGCTGGCGTGCTCCTTATGGCCTTCCTTTCGGGGAAGGCCTTTTTATTCTCCGCCTGTAGCGGTGTATGCTTAGCACCAGAGGTGGCTGGCTTTCGCCGCACCCAATAGACAAGACAATGGCCACCAAGCTAGAGGATGTCTCAATGAAATTGATCTCAGCCATTATCAAGCCGTTTAAGCTTGATGACGTACGCGAATCGCTCTCCGATATCGGCGTGCAGGGCATTACTGTCACAGAAGTAAAAGGGTTTGGTCGTCAAAAGGGCCACACAGAGCTTTATCGTGGCGCTGAGTACGTGGTGGATTTCCTGCCCAAAGTGAAGCTGGAAGTCGCTGTCGATGACGATATGGTTGAGCAGGTAATTGATGCGATTACCCAAGTCGCCAACACGGGTAAAATCGGCGATGGTAAAATCTTTGTGATGCCGCTTGAGCAGGTCATTCGTATTCGTACCGGCGAAACGGGTAAAGACGCGGTTTAAGCGGGTGAAGGGTGAGTCGTGAGGGATAAGTAGTAAGTCATGAATCAAAGCCCTGCGGAGTATCTCCGCAGGGCTTTTTATCAGCGAGTGACGTATGAGAGGGCAGTGATCAGGTTCGGCTATTCATACCTCGCTCTTCACGCCTCGCCAATCCATCACTTCTCAACAAACGCACGCTCAATCACGTAGTCACCAGGCTCACCCATGCGCGGTGAGATATTCAGCCCCAGCTCATCCAGCAGCGCGCTGGTGTCATCCAGCATTGCGGGGCTGCCACAAATCATGGCGCGGTCCTGGCGCGGGTCGATCGGCGGAAGGCCGGTATCCTCGAAGATTTTACCGCTGCGGATATGGTCGGTTAAGCGACCCATGGTATGGAACTCTTCACGGGTTACCGTGGGGTAATAGACCAGCTTATTGGTGATATCTTCGCCCAGATACTCGTGGGCAGGCAGCTCTTTGGTAATAAAATCAGCGTAGGCCAGCTCAGACACTTCACGCACACCGTGTACCAGCACGACTTTCTCATAGCGCTCATAGACTTCCGGGTCCTGAATCAGGCTCATAAACGGTGCAAGGCCCGTTCCGGTCGAGAGCATATACAGGTTGCGACCCGGCAGCAGGTCGTCGCACACCAGCGTACCGGTCGGCTTACGGCTGACCATGATTTGATCGCCTACTTTCAGATGCTGTAAGCGTGAGGTCAGCGGGCCATCGGGCACCTTGATGCTGAAAAACTCAAGGTGATCTTCATAGTTCGGGCTGGCGATGGAGTAAGCACGCATTAGCGGTTTGCCGTTCACTTCCAGACCGATCATGACAAACTGGCCGGTTTTAAAGCGCAGGCTGCGCTCACGTGTAGTGCGGAAGCTAAACAGGGTATCGTTCCAGTGGTGAACGCTGAGAACTTCTTCCAGAGCAAACTTACTCATACCAATGTCTCCCTATAGCGATGCTGGCAGGAAATCACAGCATCTATATTCTTTAAAAGAATAAAAAATCATGAAATATGTTGTCATCAATTCTAAGTAAAGGTGGTATATCTGTTAAGCGAATTATATTGATAACACTTATCTTTAAAATCGATATAGGCCCTGTATGCACTATACCCTCCGGCAATTGGAAGTCTTTGTCGCGGTCGCTCAGCACGAGAGCGTCTCGCAAGCGGCGCGTGCGCTGGCCATGTCTCAATCGGCCACCAGCACGGCGCTTGCCGAGCTTGAGCGCCAGTTCGACTGCCAACTGCTTGACCGCATGGGAAAGCGGTTAAAATTAAATGCGCTGGGCTTTCAACTGCTGCCCAAGGCGGTAGCACTGCTTGATCGCGGCGAGGAGATCGAAGAGCTTCTTCGTGGCCAGCAGGGCGTTGGGGCGCTGGACGTGGGGGCCACACTAACCATTGGCAACTACCTGGCAACGCTTCTGATCAGTGATTTTATGCAGCGTTACCCCGGCAGCCGGGTGCGCCTTTCGGTGCGTAATACGCGCCATATTATTGAGGGCGTGCGCCAGCACTCGCTGGATCTGGGCCTGATTGAAGGCCAGTGCGATGACGAAATGATCATCAGCCAGCCTTGGGTTGAGGATGAGCTGTGTGTTTTCTGCTCGCCGCGCCACCCACTGGCGGGAAAAGAGCACCTCGAACTTGAACAGCTGCTGCGCGAAGACTGGATCATGCGTGAAGAGGGGTCAGGCACCCGCATGACACTAGAGCACGCCGCACGCCACCGGCGCAGCCGGTTTAATACGTTGCTGGAGCTGGAGCATACGGAAGGGATTAAGCGGGCGGTAGAGTCGGGGCTTGGCATCGGTTGTGTCTCGCGGCTAGCGCTACGCGATGCCTTCCGGCGAGGAAGCCTGGTACCGCTTCCCACGCCGGAGCTGGATCTAAAGCGTCAGTTCACCTTTATCTGGCACCGCCATAAATACCTCACCACGGGCGTGCGTGAGTTCCTGCGCCTGTGTCGTGAAATGACCGCAGGCGCTAAACGCAGTGACGATATTGAGCTGCCGCCGGTGCCTTAAGTGCTCAATGCTCGGTCACCGCGTTGGGCGAGTGCAATGCCAGGGGCGCTGATGCGTGCTGCGATAATTTAAAGCTGCCAATGGTGGTGGCTAAATGATCGGCCTGCTCTTTTAACTGCTCGGCGGCGGTGGTGGACTCCTCCACCATAGCGGCGTTCTCTTGGGTCATGCGGTCCAGTTCGGCAACCGCGATGTTGACCTGGTTGATACCGTCGCTTTGCTCGCTGGTGGCCGCTCGTATCTCTTCCAGTACGTCCGAGACGCGCGTGATGTGGGCCACAATATCCTTCATGGTGGTCCCCGCATTACGAACAAGCGTAGTGCCGTTATTGACTTTGCTTTGTGAATCTTCAATCAGTTTTTGAATATCGTTGGCCGCTTCGCTGCTGCGCCTGGCAAGCTTGCGTACTTCCTCGGCGACCACTGCAAAACCTCGTCCATGTTCGCCTGCTCGGGCGGCCTCCACAGAGGCATTCAGCGCCAGCAGGTTGGTCTGGAAGGAAATGCTGTTCATCAACGTAACGATATCACCGATTTTATCGGACGCTTGGGTAATATCTTCCATGGTGGTGACTACATTCGCGACCACTTGGCCGCCTTCATTAGCGACTTCAGAGGCGGTTTGCGAGAGCTTGTTGGCTTCTTGAGCCGAGGCAGCGGTGTGCTGTACGGTACTGGTGATCTCTTCAATAGACGCCGACGTTTGCTGCAGGCTGGCCGCGGTGTTGTCGGTGCGGCGGGATAGGTCCTGACCACCCATGGCGATTTCATTCGCTGCATGATGCACCGATACGCTGCTGGTGCGTACATCGATCAACACAGCCTCCATTTTGCCGACAAAACGGTTGAAGGCACCACTTATCTGGGCGACTTCATCACGCCCATGTTCTGGCAGTCGGCGGGTCAGGTCTCCTTCGCCGCTGGCAATATCGTCCAGTGCATCCCGTGCCCGCTCAAGGCCAGAAAAGGTGCGTTTGAGCCACAGGCTTAGCAGCAGCGTCGTCACGGCGATGATGACCAGCAGGGTGATCAGCGAAGAGCTTAGAATGGCGCGCAGGCCAGAGGTCGCTTCATACTCATCAAGCGCGACACCTAGTTCCCAATCGGTACCGGCGATTGATGTTGCAGACAAGCGTTTGGTCTGGCTGCTAACGTCAATAGGCTCCCAGATGCCCCGGGTAGCGCTCAGCCGTTGAAGGGTACTAGGCGTTAAGGCATTGCTGATTTGGCTTAGCGGTTCAAGCGTTAGCGCTGCATCAGGGTGCGCAATCACCGTCTCGCCACCGCTACTTAGAAAAGCGAAGCTTGAGGGGGTGGGTTGAATAGCGTTGACCTGGTTAACCAGATTATCAATCACCACATCACCGCCGATGACACCGTAAAGACGGCCGTCGCGTTTGACCGGTGTTGCGAACGTAACGACCAATTGATTGCTGTTGGCATCCACGTAGGGTAGCGAAACGATAGTGTCATCCTGGGCCACCGCCGTCTGGTACCAGTCGCGCTCGCGTGGGTCATAATCATCACCGGGTATCCAACCATCGGACGAGAGAAGGCTGCCATCAGGCTGGCCAAAAAACGCCGCCAGAAACCCGCCAGATTCCGCTAGTTGCATCAGCGGCGCTTATCCATCACCGGCGTGCGCGCTGCCTCCAGCATGGCTACACGGGCGGTCACCCACTCCTCAATGGCCAGCGCGTTACCCTGTGCGATGGATTCGAGCTGTTGGGCAACCTGCTCATCGTTATGAGCTTGTAGGGTCGAATAGTTGACAAAAGCGTTGATGGTTAAGGCCAGAGTGATCACAACCAACGTAATCACCAGAATGCGCAAGCGCAGGGACGACAGCATGAGTAGAGCCTCATTAATAAGGAAGACAAGGGAGAAGGCTTCGTGCATCCATCCAATACGGCGGCGATATAGCAACCTATCGCCGCCGCTGATGGGTTAGTCGGACGAAGAGGGTGGAGACGGCAACTGATGGCGAGAAGAAGTATTGCTGGCTTCAAGCGTAAAGCCACCGACGAGTGCCGAGAGCCGTTCAGACTGATCCTTGAGCTGCTCGGCAGCCGTGGAGGACTCTTCTACCAGCGCCGCGTTTTGCTGGGTCATCTGGTCCAGGTCGGTCACCGCGATGCTGACCTGGCTGATACCGTCGCTCTGTTCGCTTGCTGCGGTGCTTATCTCGGCCAGCATTTGGGTGACGCGTGTGACGCTTTCCGCCAGCTCATGCATGGCCGTTTCAGCACCCTTGACCAGTTGGGTGCCACTTTCCACCTTGCCCGTTGAGGCATGAATGCGCTGGCGGATATCGGCGGCGGCGTCGCTACTGCGAGACGCCAGTTTGCGAACTTCATCAGCCACCACCGCAAACCCACGGCCATGTTCTCCCGCACGTGCTGCTTCTACCGATGCGTTCAAGGCCAGCAGGTTGGTCTGGAAGGCGATGCCGTCAATCACGGTCACAATTTCCTGAATTTCAGCCGACGTCGTGCGGATGTCATCCATGGTGACCACCACCTGCTCAAACGCCGAGTTGGTCCGCGAGGCCAGCTGTGATGCCGTTTGAGAAAGCCCGCTGGCTTCCTGGGACGCACTGGAGGTATGGCCGACGGTGCTGCTGATTTGCTCCATGGCCGAGGACGTTTGTTGCAAGCTGGCCGCGGCCTGGTCGGTGCGCCGTGAAAGGTCCTGGCCGCCCTGGGTAATCTCACTGGCGGCATGGTGAACGGATTCACTGCTGGCGCGTACATCCACCAGTACATCGTGGATCTTGACCGCAAAGGCGTTGAACTGAATGGCAAGTTCGGCGCTTTCATTGCGTCCACGCACTGGTAGGCGTTGGGTTAAGTCGCCATCGCCTGAGGCAATGTCACGCATACGCTCGGCGAGGGTTCGCAGCGGGCGAGAAATGCTGCTGCCCAACACCCAACTGGCCAGCAAGCCCAGAAACGCGATGACAAGGCCCATGCCCAGCATGCTCAACATGGAGGCCGTGCGTTGCTCATGCATCTGCTCCTGCATGTTGTTTAAGCCAGCAAACACGGCTTGCTCAGGTAAGCGAAGCATCAATACCCAGGGCGCTTCAGTACCGCCGATGGTAAAGGGCCAATAGAGTTCGATCATTCCCTGCGCTTGGTCAACGTTACGGACCACGTCGCCCTGTTGGGCGCTGCGAATATGTGCCTGTAGGGAGGGGGTAAAGGCTTCGTTTGCTGATTTTCCAACCAAGGAGGCATCGCCGGTGTAGGCCGTGACGCCTCCCTGTGAGGCGATAAGTGCTATTTCGCCCGCGCCGTTGTATAGCGTTTGGTTGGCCTCGTTAAGTATCGACTGAATAAAGTCGACCGTATAATCAACGCCTGCAACGCCACGAAACTCTCCATCAACAACGATAGGGGCATTGAACGAGGTGACCAACGTGAGCTTGCCGTCGTAATCGAACTGCGCCGGGTCAACGATACAGGGGGCTAGCGTTTCACGCGGGCATAGATAGTACTCGCCGCTGCGCACGCCGCTTGCCTGAATAGCCTCACTCTCCATAGTCTCTCCTAGAGGAAGCGCGGCTAAATCACCGTTCTCGGTGCGATACCACCAAGGGCGGAAGCGCCCATCGTCACCATAGCCAAGTCCCTCGCGCCCGGCAAAACGCGCGTCCAGACCAAAGGCGTTTGGCTCCCAGCCGATATAGGCATCCAATATTTCGGGATTGGTGATCACCGTTTGGCGTACCAGCAGCGACATTTCGCGGCGGCTGAGGTTCAGTGCCGGTCGGCCGTTGTCATCCAACTGGCCCAACATGGCATTGGTGGCGGCCAGGCTTTCGGCAATCTTGAGGGTTTTTTCAAACTGACCCTGAATACGCTCGGCCTGTGCTGAGGCGACCGCCGTTAGGCGCTCTTCAATGTTGCGCTCAAGCAGCTCTTTGGTTTGGTCTTCTACCAGCGCCTGAGAGCGCTCATTGGCAACCAGTGAATAGACCACCAATGCCGCCACCACCAGCAGGATACAGCCGCCTACCAGGAGGGTAATTAACGTACGGACTGACTTGAAGTTCATGTTTTTATTGCTCTCAGTACTTGGTTATGCCGTGATTAGCTATGGCGTGATTAACTATGGCGTGACGCGAGGGTGGGAGAGGGCGGTATAAGCCGACCATGTTGGGATGCTGAACCGTTTGATAGGGTGAAACCGCCAACGACATCGGCAAGGCGGAGTGACTGCTCTTTTAGATGCTCGGCGGCGGTAGTGGACTCTTCCACCATCGCGGCGTTTTGTTGGGTCATGCGGTCAAGCTCAGCCACCGCGATATTAACCTGATGGATGCCGTCGCTCTGCTCGCGCGTGGCGGCACCAATCTCACCCAACACATCGGTGACACGGGTAATACTCTCCACAATGTCACGCATGGTGGCACCGGCGCTTTGAACAAGTTCGGTGCCGTTGGTGACCGTCTGGTGTGAGGTATCGATCAGCGTTTTGATGTCGTTGGAAGCATCGCTGCTGCGCTGTGCAAGCTTACGAACCTCATCCGCCACGACCGCAAAGCCCCGACCATGTTCACCGGCACGGGCTGCTTCAACGGAGGCATTCAGGGCTAGCAAGTTGGTCTGGAAAGCAATGCCATCCATCAGTGACACAATATCACTGATTTTATGCGACGCTGCCGAGATGTCGCCCATGGTGGCCACTACCTGATCAACTACTTGACCGCCTTTGTTGGCCACTTCAGAGGCATTCATCGAAAGCTGGTTGGCCTGTTGTGCAGCCTCTGCCGTGTGTTCAATGGTGCTGGTAATCTCTTCAATAGATGCCGAGCTTTGTTGCAGGCTGGATGCGGCATTATCGGTGCGGCGAGACAGGTCCTGCCCGCCCATGGAAATTTCATTGGCGGCGGTCTGTACCGACTGACTACTATCGCGAATGGTCAGCATCACCTCATCCATTCTGGCGACGAATCGATTGAAAGAGTGGGCGATTTGGGTGACTTCATCGTTGCCTTCTTCAGGCAGGCGTTGGGTCAGGTCCCCCTCACCAGAGGCGATATTGTCCATGGCGTTACGCACACCCAACAGGCGGCGCAGCAGCAGCGACAGCAGTAGGCCAAAGGCGAGCGCCGTTATAACCGCGACCACCACCAGGATAATAAGGGAAGAGGTAGCAATGGCGCGTAATCCTGCGGTGGCTTCGTACTCGTCCAACGCGACAATAAGGCGCCAGCCGTTTTCACCGCCAATCACGTGGCCTAGCAATAGCTTGTTGTCGCCTTGCAGGGCAAGAGGCAGAGGCGTGGTAGCGCCCATTAATTGATTGATGGAGCCTGCCGTAAGCTGTTCGTTAATGGCTGACACAGGCGTCAGTATCAAGTCAGCATCGGGGTGGGCGACCAGCGTGCCATCGTGGGTGGTGAGAAAGCCAAAGCTTGAAAGGGTCGGCGAAATGCCTGTCACTGTCTCGACGATGTTGCTGATAGGAATATCAGCACCTACCACGGCAGTCAGTTCACCATTCAGGTAGAACGGGCGAGCGAACGTGACCACCAGCTCGCGAGTTTGAGCGTCAATATAGGGCGCGGTAATAATCGCTTCTTGTGTGCTTACTGCCGCTTTGTACCAAGGGCGTTCTCGTGCGTCGTAGCCGCTTGGGGGCTGAAAGTCGTTATCATAGGTAATCTCTCCCGCCCCAGGGTAGCCAATATAGGTGGAAATAAACCCACCTGAAGTAAGGAGCTGACGAAGTGCCGGGCCGGGGGCGTTACTGGTGGCTGCTGTTTCCATGCTTTCCAGCATATCCAGTCGAGCGTTAAACCACTCGTTCAAGGCTTTGGCATTGCCGCTGACCACCGCTTTAAGGTTACGTGCTATCTGTTCATCGTTGTGATGTTTTACCGTTGCGTAGTTGACCACGCCATTGATTATCAAGCCAAGGGTGATCGCTGCAAGAGCGGCCAGAAGAATACGTACACGAAGGGAGGAAAACATGATCGCTCTCTTTGTCGATAAGCAACCGTATGCGCTGCTGCATACGGAGTAAGGGTGATTAGCTTATCGGCGAAAGCGACCACTACTTTAGTAGAAACCCCATCATTGCCAGAAATTATTTACCGCATGTCGCTAACGGCTTCCTGGATGTCGTTAAGTGATGCTTTGCTAAGATCTTTCGAGAGCGTATGGAGTACCAGTTTCTGGGTTGGCGCATCAAGCTTTTCGCGCAGCAGGCCCAGGAATTTGGGCGGTGCGACGATAATCAGTTTTTCCATACTGTTATTGACGCGGGCATTATAAAGGCATTGAGCCACCTCTTTGGCAAACAGCTCGTTCTCATGTTTTAACGCTGTCCCCCCTTCGGCAGACGAACGTGAACTCGATGACATGGACTCATGTACATCCGCGCCTGCACTGTCTGTAATCAGATCCCCCTCATGCAGGCGCCCTTCGGCATGAACCAGGCTCTCTTTCTCCTTCAGATGAAGAAAGTCACGAGTGAAAATGCGTGCTCGAGCGGCATCCGCTACCACGATATAGGTTGTCATCAGTCAACGTCCTCCATGCCGTTAGGGATATATTAACCATGGCAAGCGTTTGGCATTCGGTCAAACTAGAGCACTTTACGTCGTAAGAGACTGGTTATTGCTTCACCAATCAGCACTAGCACAATAATTGCGATCAGAATGGTCGCCACGGTAGGCCAGGCAAAGGTATCAATGGCACCCTGCAGAATGACGCCGATCCCGCCTGCGCCCACCAGTCCCAGCACGGTAGATTCGCGAATGTTGATATCCCAGCGCAGGATCACGATGGCGAAAAACGCTGGCATCACCTGGGGCACGATGGCATAGACAATTACCTTGGCCTTGGAGGCGCCGGTGGCTTCCATGGCTTCGACCGGTCGCTTATCGATTTCTTCGATTGCTTCGCCCATCAACTTGCCGATAAACCCGATAGAGCGAAACACAATGGCGAGAATGCCTGCCAGCACGCCGGGGCCGAAGATCGCCACGAACAAGAGCGCCCAGATGATGGTGTTCACCGAGCGGCTGGAAACCAGAATGAACCGCCCCAGCCACAGGCAGGCCCGGTTGGGCGTAGTATTCTGTGCGGCGATATAGGCCACCGGCAATGCCAGAAAAATGGTCAGGAAGGTGGCAAGCGTGGCTATGTGTACCGTTTCGATCAGGGCATTTACGATATTGCCAAGCCCGGCAGCGCTGGGGGGCCACATGCGCGCGCCCAGCCCGGAAATCTGGTTGGGCGCATCCCACACCCAGGGCCAGAAGATATCGATATCGCGAACCGCCCATACCACCACCATCAGAGTGATGAGCAGCACGGCAAAGCGAATAAGACGTTCCTTGCGATCAAAACGTTGCCAAACGTGGTCGGCGAGTTTCTGTGCATGATCTACCATATTTTTTTCCTCACCCAGCCGCTGATACCTTCACTGAGTAAAATGACCGCGATGATGACCAGCAGGATCGCAAAGGCGAAGTCATAGTCATAGCGCCCGAAGGCGTTCATCAGCGTGCCGCCAATGCCGCCGGCACCCACGATACCCACCACGGCAGACGCCCGCAGGTTGCTGTCCAGCTGGTACATGGAAAGCCCTACCTGGCGCGGTAGAATCTGCGGGAATACGGCGTAGAAGAGCGTGGCCAGATACCCGGCGCCAGCGGCGCGCATGGCCTCTACTTGGCCCCAGTCTATCTCCTCGATCTCCTCGGCCAGAAGCTTGCCGACAAAGCCGATGGAGTAGAGCGTGAGCGTCAAGATGCCCGCCAGTGGGCCAAACCCCACGGCGGCAACGAACAGAATCGCCACGATCACCGGGTGAAAGCTACGCGAGATAATGATGACTGCACGGCCAATCAGGTAGATCGGCATGGGCGCAATATTACGCGCCGCCATCACGGCAAAAGGGATCGACAGGAAGACGCCCAGTAGCGTGGCCAAAATGGCGATCTGAAAACTCTCCTTGAAGCCGGTCAGGAGAAGTTCGTAGCGCTCGAGGTTGGGTGGAAAGCCGCCGCTGAAGATACGTGCGGCGCGGGGCAATCCTTCAGAGATGCGCGCCCAGTTGAACGGTAGCGAACCAAATGCCCACACCAGATACACTGCCACGACGATGATCAGCCCGTAGCGAAGTAGAGGATTGGCAATGAACGGCGGTTTCTTCCAGGTGCGCGGCGTGCTGGATGAAGCCTCAGGCGGGGTCATGGGCGCGCTCCTCTGATGGGGCGTCGCTTATCGCATCGTCCGGTGCTTCGATGCCGCCGTAAATGGCGTCCAGCGCGTCTTTATTGAAATCACTTGGCACGCCATCAAAAATCATCTTGCCGTGGCGCAAACCCACAATGCGCTCTGTGTAGGTTTTGGCCTGGGCCACGTTGTGGATATTGATCAGCACCGGCAGTGAAAGCTCGCTTGCCAAGCTCTGCAGTAGCATCATGATCTGCTCGGAGGTGCGCGGGTCAAGCGAGGCGGTGGGTTCGTCGGCCAGCAACACGTCGGGCTCCTGCATCAGCGCCCGTACCACGCCTACCCGCTGGCGCTCGCCACCGGAAAGCTCATCGGCGCGCTTGTTGGCGTAGTGGGCAATGCCCACACGCTCCATCAGCATAAATGCGCGCTCAATATCCGCCTGCGGGTAGCGGCGGGTAATTGCCTGATAGAGATTCACGTAGCCCAGCCGCCCAGCCAGCACGTTCTCCATTACCGTCAGGCGGTCCAGCAGGTTGAAGCCCTGAAACACCATGCCGATCTTGCGGCGCGCACGGCGCAGGTCAGCGCCCCTGAGATGCACAAGCTCGGTACCGTTGAGAGTAATGGAGCCGGAGGTCGGCTCCACTAGGCGATTGATACATCGCAGCATGGTACTTTTACCGGCGCCGGAGGCGCCCACAATCGATACCACGCTATTGCCCTCAACCTTCAGGTCGAGACCTTCCAGCACGGCTTTGTCGCGGCCATACCGTTTGACCAGATTCTTGATTTCCAGCATGTTTTCGCTTCCATCGGTAGCTAACAAACCGCGCCACGCGGGCGCGGTACGTTTTACTCTTCCAGATTGTCAGGCGTATAGCTCACGCCATTGGCAGCCTGGATGGTGCGAATTACCTGCCAGTTATCCTTGTAATTGATGGGAATGAACTTCTCGACACCCTCAAACTCTTCGCCAAGCTCTGTGCCTTTAAAATCGAAGCTGAAGAAGGCCTCTTCGATCTTCTCGACCAGGTCCGGGTGCAGATTGTAGGCGTAGTTATAGGAGGTGGTGGGGAAGCGGTCGGATTCAAAAATCATGCGGACGTCGTCGGTGTCGTAAAGCCCGCGCGCGGCCATTCGATCAACCACTTCCGAGGCCACTGGGGCGGCGTCGTAATCGCGCGCCACGACGCCCAACATGGATTGGTCGTGGCTGCCAGAGTAGACCACTTCGTAATCTTCGTCAGGTGTTATACCCAGTTCAGGCAGTAGTGCCCGAGGCGCCAGATTGCCTGAATTAGAAGTGGGTGATGTATGGGCAACCCGTTTACCTTTCAGGTCTTCCAGTTCATGGATGTCGGAGTCTGCGTGGGTGAAAAGCTGTAGGGTATAGCCAAACTGGCCGCTATCTGAGCCCATTAATGCAAAGGGAACTGCCCCTGCCAGGTTGACTGCAAAGGGCGTGGGACCGGTAGAAAAGCCCGCGATATGCAGTCGCCCGCTGCGCATTGCCTCCACTTGGGCCGCGTTGGACTGAACGGCGAAGAAGCGCACATCGCGGCCGGTCACCTCTGACAGGTGGTCGATAAAGGGCTGCCATATATCGGAATAGATGGCTGGATCTTCCACCGGGGTATAGGCAAAGATAAGCGTGTCGGGATTTAGCCATTGCGCCTCATCGGCGGGACGGTCCGCGACCATATCGGAGTTTTCGTCACAGTAAAGCGCATCAAGGTCGCCGCGTTCGCATTCGGCGTAGGCATGACTGGAAAGCAGTGCCAAGAGCGTAGTTGTGGTCAGTAGGGCAAGCGGACGCTTGCAAAACGTCATGGAAGTCATAAGGGGCCTCATTCATGAATTATTTTTGTGTTCTTGCAGTTGCTCAGCAGGCTAATGATGTTCTTTTATATACTTTGTGCCATGATCAAAAGGCGTCAAGTGTTTCGAAAATGTACATTTAGCCATCAAAATATTTATTTTTCGAAAATCGACACTCTCAATCTAGGGTTTGTTACAAAGTTATGTCAAACACTTTTCTTGCCGCCTCCTACCATTGGCGTAATCGTTACCTGTTGATGCGTCATGGTCATAGCCAGGCAAACCAGCAAGCGTTGATTATCAGTAGTCCCGGGCGGGGTGTTGAAGCGTTTGGACTCTCCACTATCGGCGAGCAGCAACTGGCGAGCGCCGTGCATGCATGGGCCTGGCCGGTGCCAACGCAGGTGGTGCATTCTGATTTTTTGCGCACCACCCAAACGGCTGCCCGCGTGGCCGAGGCCTTTAAGCTTACGATGACGGCCGACAGGCGCCTTAGAGAGCGTTCCTTCGGTGAGTTGGAGGGCGGCTCGGACGAGCGTTATCCGGATGTGTGGGCGCTGGATGCCCAGAATGCCGACCACACTTCACACCAAGTGGAGGCTGTGAGCGCGGTGGCTGCGCGCATGATGGCGGTGATAGAGGAGCGGGAGCAGCAGTGCGAGGGAGAAACCATCCTGGTCGTTAGTCACGGCGACCCGCTACAGATACTGCTGACCGCCTTGCAAGACAGGCCACTCACCCAACACCGTGAGCAGCCTGCTCTGTTACCGGCCAGCATTACCCAAGTGGGCGCGCCTTAGATCGCGCCTCCCCGTATGCCTTAGTGCCCCAGGATCTGGCTCAGGAACAGCTGGGTGCGCTCGGACTGCGGGTTATTGAAGAGCGGCTCCGGCGCATTTTCTTCGATGATCTGCCCCTGATCCATGAAAATCACTCGGTCGGCGACGGTTTTGGCAAAGCCCATCTCGTGGGTCACGCAGAGCATGGTCATGCCCTCTTCGGCAAGCTCGACCATGACGTCCAGCACCTCTTTGATCATCTCCGGGTCGAGTGCCGAGGTAGGCTCATCAAATAGCATCACATCCGGGTGCATGCACAGCGAGCGGGCAATCGCCACGCGCTGTTGCTGGCCGCCGGAGAGTTGGCCGGGGTACTTTTGAGCCTGCTCGGCGATGCGTACGCGCTCCAGGTAGCGCATGGCCTGCTCTTCGGCCTCCCTGCGCGGCTTCTTTTGAACCCACATGGGCGCGATGCAGCAGTTCTCCAGCACTGTCAGGTGGGGGAACAGGTTGAAGTGCTGAAACACCATACCCACGCTGCGGCGTATCTGCTCAATACGTTTTACGTCTTGGGTCAGCGGCACCCCGCCGACTACGATATCGCCCTGCTGGTGCTCTTCCAAGTGATTAATGCAGCGAATCAGCGTTGATTTACCCGAACCGGACGGGCCACAGATAACGATCCGCTCGCCGCGTTTTACTTCGAAATCTATATCGCGCAGTACGTGAAAGTCGCCATACCACTTGTTAACGCCGCGCATTTCGACCATTAGGTCAGACGTGCTTTTAGACATGCTGTTGCCAGAGAGGTTGGTGGCTGCTTGTGTCATGATTAAATCCTGCTCAAATTCTTGAAAAAGCGGCGTTAGCGCTTGTGGCCGGTGTTCAACTTGCGTTCCAGATACTGGCTATAGCGCGACATGCTGAAACAGAAAATCCAGAACACAAACGCGGCAAACACGTAGCCTTCCAGCGAAAAGCCCAGCCAGTTGGAGTCGGAAAGCGCCGCCTGCACGATCCCCAGCAGGTCAAACAGCCCAATGATCATGACCAGCGTGGTGTCTTTAAATAGCGAGATAAACGTATTCACGATGCCTGGAATCATCATCTTCAGCGCCTGGGGCAAAACGATCAGGCCCATGCGCTTCCAGTAGGTCATGCCCAGTGCCGCGGCGGCCTCCTCTTGGCCCTTGGGGATCGCCTGAAGACCGCCACGAATGACCTCGGCCATGTAGGCACTTTGAAACAGCGTTAAGCCAATCAGCGCCCGCACCAAGCGGTCAACGCTAATACCAGAGGGTAGAAACAGCGGCAGCATCACCGAGGCCATGAACAGTACGGTGATTAGCGGTACACCGCGCCAGAACTCAATGAAAATCACACAGAAGCTTTTCACGATGGGCATGTTAGAGCGCCGCCCCAGAGCCAGCACGATGCCAATCGGCAGCGCCCCGATCATGCCTACAGATGCCAGCAGCAGGGTCAACATCAAACCGCCCCAGCGATGGGTAGGTACGCGTGGCAGGTCAAAGTAGCCGCCGTGAAGCAATACGTAGGCCGCGATGGGAAAGCCCACCAAGGCAAACACGGCTACCCAGCGCTTGAATGGCAGGCGCGGGATAGCAAGCCAGGCGATCAGGGAGAAAAAGCCGCCAAACACAATATTGGCGCGCCAGATCTCGTCACGCGGGTAAAGCCCATAGATGAACTGCGTAAAGCGCGCATTAACGAACACCCAACAGGCGCCCTCTCGCGAGCAGTCGTCCCGGGTGGTGCCTACCCAATCGGCGTTGATGAACGCCCACTGAATGGTCGGTACCAAAAGCAGGTAAAGAACGTACAGCCCTACCAGCGTAAACAGCGTATTGAGCGGGCCGCTGAACAGGTTGGCGCGCAGCCAGGCCACGGGCCCCAGGGTATTGCTGGGGGCAGGCCGCTGATCAATCATTGTTTGATTATGAATCATAAAGCTATCCTCACCGGCGCCTAGCGCTCAACCAACGCTACGCGGGCGTTGAACCAGTTCATGAACATGGAAACCAACAGGCTGATGGTCAAATACACCGCCATGGTCATGGCGATTACCTCAATGGCCTGCCCCGTTTGGTTAAGCGTGGTGCCCGCAAACACGGAGACCAGGTCGGGGTAGCCGATGGCCGTGGCAAGTGAGGAGTTCTTGATCAGGTTCAGGTACTGGCTGGTGAGGGGCGGAATAATGACCCTCAGCGCCTGCGGAATGACCACTAAGCGCAACACCAGGTTACGCGGCAGGCTCAGTGCCTGGGCGGCTTCGGTCTGGCCATGGGAAATGGCCTGAATACCCGAACGGACAATTTCAGCAATGAACGCGGCGGTATAGATGGAAAGTGCCAGCCACAGCGCCAGAAATTCCGGGATCACGGTAAAGCCACCGCGGAAGTTAAAGCCGCGCAGTTCCGGAATATCCCAGGTGATCGGTACGCCGGTGGCGACCGTAATCAGCAGCGGCAGCCCCAGAATCAGCGCAAGCGATATCCACCCGGCTGGGATGCGTTTACCGGTTGCCTCTTGGCGACGCTTGTTCCACACACACAGCGCAATACTGGCGATAATCGCGACGATAAAGGTCGCTGGAATCATCCCAAAGCCTGACTCAAAAAGCGGCTCAGGCAGATACAGACCGCGCACGTTAAGAAAAATAACCTCGCCAAACGAGAGGCTGTCCCTTGCACTGGGTAGCGTGCGCAGCACGGCGAAGTACCAGAAAAAAATCTGTAGCAGTAACGGGATATTGCGGAAAGTTTCGATATAGGCGGTGGCCAGGCGTGCCAGTAGCCAGTTGGGCGACAGGCGAGCAATGCCGACAATAAAGCCAATCAGCGTCGCGGCCACCACACCCAAGGCGCCGACCAATAGCGTATTGAGCAAGCCCACCAAAAAGGTGCGGCCGTAGGTATCCTGAGAGGAGTAGTCGATCAGGCTTTGTACGATACCAAAGCCTGCGGTGTTATTTAAAAAGCCAAAACCGGTGGTGATACCCCGGGCGGATAGGTTGTCCTGAGTATTGCCGACGATATACAGCAAAAATACGACAACGGCTGCCGTTAAAAGCAGCTGAAAAACAAGTGCGCGTTTGGCACGGTCTCGCCAAAACGGTGGCTTGTGGCCAGCGGGGCGAGTGTTGGGTCTTACGGACATGGGTGGCGTCTCCGCTACACGGAAGGTCAATCAAATGGCCCGTCGGCACTCATCTGCTAAGCGCGACGGGCCGGGTCAAGCGAGACGCTTAGCGAATCGGCGGTGCGTACTGGAAACCACCCTGGTTCCATAACGCGTTGGCACCGCGTTCAATCTCAAGCGGTGAGTCCATGCCAACGTTGCGCTCAAAGCTTTCGGCGTAGTTACCGACCTGGCTAATAATGTTGTAAGCCCAGTCAGCGTCAAGCCCCATGCCTTCACCGTAGTTACCGTCTTGGCCAAGCAGGCGGGCGATGTCGGGGTTTTCGGAGCTGGTCATTTCCTCTACGTTTTCACTGGTCACGCCGTACTCTTCAGCATTAAGCATGGCAAACAGTGACCATTTCACGATGTTGAACCAGGTGTCATCGCCCTGGCGAACCACCGGGCCCAGCGGCTCCTTGGAAATGATATCGGGCAGAATGACGGCGCCATCCGGGTCATCTAACTGAATGCGCAGCGCCGCCAGCTGAGAAGTATCCGAGGTTAGAACGTCACAGCGGCCAGCCTGGAAGCCGCCCACGGTCTGCTCTGAGGTATCAAACACGATAGGATCAAATTCCATATCGTTGGCGCGGAAGTAATCGGCCACGTTAAGTTCGGTGGTGGTGCCCGTTTGGATACAGATCGCCGCACCGTCCAGCTCATCAGCACCGCCGATGCCCAGGTCACGGCTAACCATAAAGCCGATACCGTCGTAGAAGTTGACGCCTGCGAAGTTCAGGCCCAGCGTGGTATCGCGGGTGGTGGTCCAGGTCGTGTTACGAGAAAGCAAATCGACTTCGCCAGACTGCAGCGCAGTGAAACGCTCAACGGCATTGAGAGAGATGTAGTTGACGGCATCCGCATCACCCAGCACGGCAGCGGCGACCGCACGGCAAACATCGACATCCAGCCCTTGCCAGTTGCCATCACCATCGGGTGCTGAAAAGCCTGGCAAACCGTCGCTGACGCCACACTGCACGGCTCCACGTTCAATGGTTTCTTCAAGTGTTGCTGCGTTAGCGTTAGTGGCGCCTGTCAGTGTGATGGCGCCTGCAGAGGCCAGTAATACCCAGTGTTTCTTGTTCAACATGGTAATTCCCTTCCTCGATTAATATTGTTATGCATGCGAAGGCATGACATATAAAGCTAGCAAGGAAGATGCCAATGTGGGTACAACGCCAAATTCAGCGCTTTTCAACGCAAAATGATTCTGCTTCTACGAAAGTTTAGGTGCAAAAAATAAGAAGTGGTTACTGCGCGCCCCGTTTTGGTGCGCGCCATGTTATTTGTTTACTTTTTTTTATAGATGGTGGCTGTTTTATCTTACTAACGCTCTTGCGAGTCTTTCTGCTCAAGATTACGCAGCGCCATCTTTAACAGGCTCATGCCTTCTTCTTCGTTTTTAATCAGCGTTTGGATATCGATACTGCGCAACACGCCCCCGTCCTCATCGCCCATGACGACGAAAACACTGTCCGGCGATGTTTTAACGCCATTTGTATAGGCCGGTAATTCAGCAAGATTCCCATTAGCTGCTTGGGCAAGCGTAGCCTCTTCGTAAGCAGCCGATACGCCGCGCCAGGCTCTCTCCGCCTCTGTCATGCCAGAAACCAATTTGGCATCTACTCGCCTGGCCATGTGACTAGGGTCGGCGCCAGCGTGGCCATCTTCCGCTACATAGGCGTTGTCACGCAATTCAAACGCCTGGTTTCTGAAATCAGTATCGTTTTCCGTCATCTGTAAAAACGCCAGATAACGCTCTGCCGACGTAAAATCACCAGAGTCATCAAAGGCGATTGTGGAGAGCGAGTGTCTATCCAGTGTGGCAAAAGGGTTTTCGGAAGATGTTTGCGGGTACGGCTCTTCGCTATTATAAAATTTCGACATCAAGTGGTTTGCCGCCTGCTCGGCGATAGAACGCCGAGTTGTGTCGGCGCTGTTCGGGCGCTCCAGCAGTATCTCCGCTATATTGCCCGCTTCCTGCTCGACCATTTCCTGAAGTTGCCCATGTATTTCTTCCAGGAAAGCGTCAAATTCGGCGGGCGAGACGGTTGCTGCATTCTCCTTTGAAAGGAGCCTGGACATCTCCGTCGCCAGGGAGGAAAGATTGACCACGGCGCTTTTTTCTTCACCCTTGGTCAGAGAAAGGCTGTTGCTAATCCTGGATGAACCTTGTACCAAAGGAGAATCGCCAGCCTGTAATCCATAATAACTTGGTGAATTGATGTGGCTGGCGCTCATGATGCCGCGCCCTAGCACTTTTTCGTTGTAATGGTTATTGGTATTCAAAAGGCTGCTGGCATAGGTATAAGAGAGTGTTTTCATAATTTGTTTTCGCTTAAAAATTAACGACGAATAGTGCCCTCGGCTTTACTAAGCCGAGGGCAGTCGGTTATCAGTAGACCGTAAACGTTGCGTTATATTGGTAAGGCTCAGACCATGTTTCCCTACTCAGTCTATCTGTGCAACTAGAGCCGCCTCCCACTCTATTGGAGCTACTTTAGCGCGGTAAAACACGTTGCGCTGGTTTTCCAAAGTATTTTTCTTTCACCAATACTAAACGGCTCGTTGAGCGATCAAGACGTCGACTATTTCTTGATGCCTACATAAAGTATCGGCAGGCAAGCGATAAAGTTAAGTAAATATTGTCATTTTTATTGGCTGCCGCTAATTTTATTTTAATTCTCCGCATTCAATATTAGCGCCTGTGAACGTTTCACTTAGGTAGCTGCTGCTCGCTCATTTACTGTAATTGATGGCAGGCCTGGTTTTAAAACGCGCTTCTGCAATATCTCCGCTGCCTTCTATTCTTTCTCAACCGTTTCCTTCATAAGCTATTCAAGAGTTAGTAGTTACAGTTATTTAGTCGCTGGAGGTTTCAGCCAATCAAACATTTTCATTATAAAGCCACGTTCTGTGGGTTTTTCATCGCTCTTGCCAATAAAAGCCTCAAGCAGGCTTTTATTAAGCTGCTGAGGGAGTGCTTTGGCATCGGCTACGAGTGCTTCGCGTGACGTATCTTTCACCGCATTGGAAGTGTCTCGGGGAATATTGAGCGTCACCTCATCCGCTGTATGCATGATGTAGTTGTTTTCGTTATAAGCAAAGGTGGAGAACTTCGGGTCGAGTGGGATGGTGTCGTTGCCCTTGGTTGAAAATCTAGAAACCATTTGCTCAAGAAACTCAAAATCGCTGCTGTGAGTAAAGCCATAGCCTGGATCAAGAATGTAATTCAGAAAACCTTTGTCTAACCTTGTAGAGCTAATATCGCCGCTGCTTTGAATGCGTTCTACAGTAGCCGCATCTTCATCGGTAAAGCTGGCGGTTCTTACTCGGCCTTCGAGATCATAGCTACGGCCATCGTTAAAATTTGCTACCGCTTCGCCATTATTACGTTGGCGATATAGTCCGATATCCCAGGCTAGCCGATCCACGTGCTTTAAATCTGCCCCTTGTTCCTGAGAAAACTCATACATGTCTGCCAGTAGATTTCGATCATCCTGAGTCAGGAAGTTATGAGGGAGCATCATCCCGTATTCATTCATACCTTTAGAGCCAGATAGTACAGATGGCTCACTGGTGATGTCTTCAGTAAGAAAAAGCCGTGACAATAATAAGGCTTTTCCACTTAGGGAGACGCTAGTGCTTTCGCTAGGCTGGGGCATCCTAACGTCATTGGTACGCTTAACGACACCGGTACCATCCTGGGTGTCGGATACTTGCTTAGCTCCTTGATTGTATGTAGAAATCGGGCCTTCGACTTTCATCGTTCAATCTCTCTGGCATGCAACCTCTCCGTATTCGGGGAGACTGGTATGAGTTCTTAATAAGCATAATGGAAGCTAGCTATAATTTTGTCTGCAAGTTGTATAACATTTCTTCCACCATTAACTTGATGAGAAATAGTTACTTTAACACCATTGCCAAATCGCCGGTTATTGAAGTTATTAATTGTTCCAGATGAATTTGGCGGGTTAGCTTCTTCAAACATTGTCTATCTCACCGTTATCACTAATCCGCTTGGCTTTTGCTGCGTCTTCCAGCTCCTCCAGAAGAAGGGCCAGTTTCAGCTCTTCGGGCAACTCAATCTCTTTCTCTTCCCGCCCTGACAGTTGCTTGGCAAGTTCAGAAAGTTCGACATGAAAGCTTTGGCTATCCCCCTTTGCAACGGCCCTATCCAAATCCTGTTGTGCAAAGACTTGGGAAGAGACAGTTTCGCCGGTGATGGGGGAAGCATTAGCGATAGCTGCCACCAGCTTCATTGCGCCAATCGCGATATGCCGCGTTGCAGGTAAATCAGCATATTTGGGTAGTGTTTGCCGCTGATACTCAAGTTGGTTGTACTTAACGTCGCGGTTGATTTCATTGCCTCCGATTGGAGAGGAGAACTCCGCTGGCCCAAGGCTTGTACCAATCACTCCCTGTGGAGTCTCTAAGCCAGCCTCACGCAAGCGACGACTCATGGTCGACATCTCGCCAATACTGGCATCCTTGACGTTGAGATCCTTCACGATACCCATGAAAGTGTCATAATCTTTTTGGCTAAGCACGCCGCCCAGTAAACCTTCATCCCCTGTTTTTTCACCTACCTTGATGGTGAAGTTTTCATATCTTGCAGGGTCAAGCAACGTTCCATGACTCATGCTCGCATTCAAATTGCTGAGCATTGAGGCAACAGCCGATGTATTTGAGATCATGGTTGTTTTCCTAGGTTAACAGTATATCTGTTTGGTGCTTTTCATTAATAACTTAAGGCTCATCGGATAGGAAAAAAGCTAATAGTAGGAATACTCCCAGTCATAGACCAATTTCGCACTGTATTATCTTCAATCCGATATCTATATTTACCGGTAGGCATGGGCATGAAGGCTCGTGTGGCTTGCCTCGCATTTACTATTATCTCTTTTCAACTAATCGTTGAGTTTGCAAAGCGTTTACCAAGGTTAGCGAAGTCTTCACTTGACATTAGTATGTCAAAAATATCTTCAGGTGCCCCTTTGCCTTCGGCGCGGTGAGTCATAAAGTTGAAGTCCAACTCAATTAAGTGTTCAAGGCGCGGCGCATAGAAATCGGGGTATTGCGCCTGCATGATAGGGGGCAGCTCGTTATAATTCCCCAGCACTTCTTTGAAGAAGTTGGTCATCTTACCTGTTTGGCTGTACTCCAGCTGGCCTCGAGCAACAACAGCCTGTTTCCATACCTGTCGCTGGTCATAATCTTCTTGCCAAGCTGCGTGCCGCTCATTGGCCGTAAATGTGCCGCTATCGTCATAAATAATCAGTGCTAGCTGATCTTGTGATAGGCCGCTAAAGGGGTTGCTGCCCCTGCCATTGGCAAAGGAAGTGGCCTGTTTAGCCCGCTCCAATAGTTCGGGGTCGTCTGTATTGGGGACTTCAGCATCATATTTGGCACGGTGAAGATGAAAGTCCCGGACAATTGGCTGGAGCAGTGCATCGGCTTTTTGCCCTAACGCTTTACGATCCAGGCTGGCATCACGCTCTTCCGCACGCAGTGCGCTGTCGCTTAACTGCTGGGCCAACGTGGAAAGTTGGCTTGATGGCTTCGAAGAACCAGAAGTAGGCGTTGTGCTTCCGCCTTGTTCAGTTCCCTTGGTTGATACATCCTGGGTGCGGCTACCAGATGTTGTCTGTGGTGTGGCCGGAGTGGATGGTCCAATACCGATTCCCATTCGAGCACCTCCTTATCGTTTTTTGAACCGCCATCAATGATGTGGTCGGTGATAATGATCGAGTCACTGCCTCTTTCTCGATGCCTCTATGAGTTATCGGCATTGAAAACTAAAAATTAAGTAAATATTGCTTTTTTGTGCATTTTTAACATAAAAAGTTTTTGCTACGAATTATTTTATTTTTATCGAGTTACGATAAGAGGGGCTTGTTGGCTACTATTTTTTGATATGTTGATAAAAAGCTCCGCTTAGCAGCGTTTTCGTTATTTATACGATTAAAGTCTTCAGTAGACTCTGATTAAACTTTTGAGTTAACAAAGCGTTTACCAAGGTTAGCGAAGTCTTCACTGGACATTAATATTTCAAAAATATCTTCAGGTGCTCCTTTGCCTTCGGCGCGATGGGTTATAAAGTTGAAGTCCATCTCGATCAGGTGTTCAAGGCGTGGGGCATAGAAGTCGGGGTATTGTGCCTGCATGATAGGTGGCAGATTATTGTAATTCCCCAGCACTTCTTTGAAGAAGTCGGTCATCTTGCCGGTTTGGCTGTACTCCAATTTACCTCGAGCTACGACGGCTTGATTCCATGCCTCCCGCTGATCATAATCTTCTCGCCAAGCTGCACGTCGCTCATTGGTCGTAAATGTTCCGCTATCGTCATAAATAATCAGTACTAATTGATCTTGAGATAAGCCGCTAAAGGGATTGCTACCTCTGCCATTAACAAAGGAGGTGGCCTGTTTTGCTCGCTCCAAGAGTTCTGGGTCATCGGTGTTGGGCACTTCGGCGTCGTATCGTGCTCGGTTATTATGGTAGCCTTGGCCGGTAATCTGGCTGAGCAGCGCATCGGCTTTTTGCCCTAACGCTTTACGATCCAGGCTGGCATCACGCTCTTCGGCACGCAGGGCGCTGTCGCTTAACTGCTGGGCCAACGTGGAAAGTTGGCTTGATGGCTTCGGTGAGCTAGAAGAAGGTTCTGTGTTCTGCCCCTGCACGGCTTTAGTCGCTGACACGCCTTGAGTACGGCTATCAGACGTTGTTTGAGAAACCACCGGAGTAGATGGCCCGATACCCATTGTCATTGCGAGACCTCCTTGCCGCTTTGTTTAGCTGCCATCAATATGTGGCCGATGGTAGTGTCTTGGATGCTTACTATTGTTTGATGCTTAGAATAATAATCGGCGGTAGGAATCAAATCATTAATTATATTTCGTTTTTTTCGGCTTCTTGGGTAATCCTCCCTTTCTAACGAGGTGCAAGAGTAGTTCTCAGACCACGATGGACAGCACCTTTCACATTGCTAAATGGCATTGGCCGCCCTTGGGGTGGCCAATGCCAGAAGATGTCAGCGAATGGGCGGGGCGTACTGAATGCCGCCATCGCGCCACAGAGCATTTAAACCACGGGTAATATTGAAGTTAGAGTCCACGCCCACGTTGCGATCATACATTTCGGCGTAGTTGCCCACCTGTTTGACGATTTGGTAAGCCCAGTCGTCATTGAGTCCCATGCCTTCACCAAAACTGCCGTTCTGGCCCAGCAGGCGGGCAATATCTGGATTATCGGAATCCGCGTGTTCATCAATATTGGTGCTTGAGATGCCCAGTTCTTCAGCATTGAGCATGGCAAACAGCGACCATTTCACGATGTTGAACCACTGGTCATCGCCCTGGCGTACGGCGGGGCCAAGCGGTTCCTTGGAAATAATCTCGGGCAGCACTACCGCCATGTCGGGGTTGGCAAGCTGCATGCGTTGGGCATACAACTGAGAAGCATCGGAGCTTAAGACATCGCAGCGCCCGGCTTCAAAACCGGCAATCGACTGTTCGGGAGAATCAAACACCACTGCGTCATAGTGCATGTCGTTAACACGGAAATAGTCTGAAAGGTTCAGCTCGCTGGTCGTGCCTGACTGCGTGCACACCGCCGCGCCGTCCAGGTCTTCGGCACTTTGTACGCCCAGGTCGCTTGCGACCATGAATGCTTGGCCATCGTAATAGCTCACCCCGGTAAAGTGCATACCTTGGGTGGTATCGCGGCTAGAGGTCCAGGTCGTCGTGCGCGAGAGCAGATCCACTTCGCCGGACTGCAGGGCGGTAAAACGCTCCACCGAATCGAGCGGTACGAAATCAACCTTGCTGGCATCGCCTAATGCCGCCGCGGCAATCGCGCGGCAGACATCGGTATCCAGGCCGCGATATGTATCGTTATCGTCCAGTGAGGAGAAGCCGGGCTGGGCGGCGTTCACCCCGCAGCGTACGCTATCGCGGGATTGAACGGTTTCTAATGTGGTGCCCAAGGCAACCGTCGGGACCAGGGCGCACGCGCCAATGCTTATCCATTTAAGGGTTTTCATTGTTGGTTCCTTAACGTGGTGACACAAAAAAGGCCGAGCAGTGCCCGGCCTCATCGCTTGCTGGCGTGCTATTCAAATAAACGTCAGCTGAACGCTTTACGCATGAACGGTGGCAACGCCAGGGCGCCCCGGTGGGCATCCACTGTGTAGTACTGTAGCGGCATTTCGTGACTAGCGGCAGCCTCTTCGCGGAAGGTTTCCACGTTGGTGCCTTTACCGGCAAGCGTCACGCTCCACCAGCCGGAAGGATAAACCGGCTGGGGGAAGGGCAACGTGGCGACACTGGCAAAGCCCGCTTCGCGCATGTCATGGCGCAGCTCACGAATAATCGAGCCACTGTGATAAAGCGGTGATTCGCTCTGCTGCACCATCACGCCATCGGCTTTCAGAATGCGGTGGCAGCGCTTAAGGAAGTCAGTCTTGAACAACCCTTCGGCGGGGCCGACCGGGTCGGTAGAGTCGATAATCAGCACGTCGATGCTTTCATCGGCAGCGTCATCTACCCACTTCACACCGTCGGCGAACAGCAGCTCGGCGCGTGGGTCGTCGTTGGCTTCCACCAGTGCCGGGAAGAAACGCTCGGAGGCCTTGGTGACTTCTTCATCGATATCGATCTGGGTGACTTTTTCAACGCCCGGGTGACGCAGCACTTCTTTCAGTGTGCCGCAGTCGCCGCCGCCGATAATCACCACGCGCTTGGGCGCCGGATGAGTAAACAGTGCCGGGTGGGCGATCATTTCGTGATACAGGAAGTTGTCGCGGTCGGTGAGCATCACGCAGCCGTCCAGCACCATTAGGTTGCCGTAGGTCTCGGTGGCGTACACTTCCAGGTGCTGGTACTCACTCTGCACATCCAACAGCTTTTCAGAGATCTTCAGCGAGAAGGCACTGCCGTGGCTATCAAACACTTCGGTAAACCACTGGTCGTCGCGTAATTCGCTCATCAATTGGCTCCTGGTTGTGATGGGGTGGATTGGGCCGGAATGCCTTGGTGATACTGCGGGCTTAACTCGTGCAGCGCTTCCATAAAGGCGGTGACGTTATCCGGATTGGTAAACTGGCTGATGCCGTGGCCCAGGTTGAACACGTGGCCCGGCCCGTGACCGTAGCTTTCCAGCACGCGGGCGACTTCGGCACGAATCGCCGACGGGCGTGCAAACAGCACGTTAGGGTCGAGGTTGCCCTGAAGCGCAACCTTGTGGCCCACACGGGCACGGGCGCTGGAGAGCTCGGTCGACCAGTCGATACCCAGTGCATCAGCACCAGCGCAGGCGATGTCTTCAAGCCACTGGCCGCCGTTTTTGGTGAACAGAATCACCGGTACGCGGCGCCCGTCGTGCTCGCGGATCAGCCCGGAAACAATTTGCTCCATATAGCGTAGCGAGAACTCCAAGTACGCGGGGGTGGAAAGCGCCCCGCCCCAGGTGTCGAAGATCTGCACCGCTTGGGCGCCTGCGCGAATCTGCGCGTTCAGGTAATCGGTTACCGATTGCGCCAGGGTATCCAGCAGTTGGTGCATGGTGTCTGGCGTATCGTAAAGCATGGTTTTCAGGTGACGGAAGTCTTTGCTGGAACCGCCCTCCACCATGTAGGTTGCCAGCGTCCAAGGGCTTCCCGAAAAGCCGATCAGCGGCATGCGCCCGTTCAGCTCACGGCGAATGGTCGATACCGCACGCATGACGTAGTCCAGGTCGCGCTCGGCGTTGGGCACGCTTAGCGCCGCCACTTCTTCCGGGGTGCGCACGGTTTTGCGAAACTTGGGACCTTCACCGGTTTCAAAATAGAGCCCCAGACCCATGGCATCGGGGATCGTCAAAATATCTGAAAACAGAATCGCCGCATCCAGCGGGTAACGCTCCAGCGGCTGGAGCGTTACTTCGCAGGCCAGGTCCTGGTTGCGGCACAGGTCCATAAAACTGCCCGCATCGGCGCGGCGCTCACGATACTCAGGCAGATAGCGGCCTGCCTGACGCATCATCCATACCGGCGTGCGGTCAACGGGCTGGCGCGCCAGGGCGCGGAGAAAACGATCATTTTGCAACGGTGTGGAAGTCATAAACACGTGCCCTTGGGAAATTTACCTGTAGTGTATTTTAAAGGGTATACAAACCAGTGCTGATACTTTATTTGAAACATGATTGAGAAGGCGCTTGGCTCGGGTTTCTAAACGTTAAGGCAGAGGTGAGAGTGTACTTGAGAACGCCCCACTAAGCGGCATGCCGACGTGTAAAACGTGCCTAAACCTATCCGCTACGCAGAGGCTGGCGTGTCACGAAGCTACGGTTCTTCCTTCGCAGAAAAGGGGTAAACCTCGGTCGTTGTCTTGCTCTTGTTCGCGTTCGCGCTAACGGTTGGGCGGCGGTCACGAGCACGCAGGTCACGATAAACAGCGGTGCGCATCAGCAGCATGGCCACCACCGGCGCGGTGAGCATCACAAAGGCAGTGATCAATAGCTCATGAAAGACCAGCCGTGACTGTAGCGCCGAGAAGTAGATCATGGAGGCAATCAGAATGGAGCCGGTGCCTAGCGTAATCGTAATGGCGGGGCCATGAATGCGCTGGAAGAAGTGCGGCAGCCTAACCAAGCCCAATGCACCGATCAGTACAATCGCGCTTCCAAGTAGCAATAACAGGGTAATGGGCAGGCTGGCCCATAGCGGCAGTGACTCCAGCTGTGGGTTCATTCAATTACCTCGCCACGCATCAGAAATTTGGTAAGCGCGATGGTTGATACAAAGCCCGTCAGGGCAATCAGCATCGCGGCCTCAAAATAGATCACGCTGCCAAACCGGATGCCCAGCGCTAGGGAAAACAGCATGGCACACATCCATAGTGTATCGAGTGCCAGTACACGGTCTTGTGCGGTTGGCCCTCGCAGTAAGCGCACCGTACACAGCAGCATGGCTAACAAGACGCTAAGTAGCGTGATATTAATTGCCAGAGAGAGCAGCATAGTCATACAGAACGCCTTTTATTCATGTTCAAAGATCTCGATTAATGGCTGTTCGTAGCGCGTTTTAATCGTGTCGATCCACCACTGTTCATCGTGAAGGTCAAACACATGTAGTGCCAAATCATTGGAGTCTGGCAGCTGTTCTACCCACACGGTGCCGGGAGTTGAATTGATCAGACACGAAAGCAACGCCAAGCCGTACGGGTCTTTAAGATCCAGCGGCACTCGGATGAACTGCGATTGCACGTCCTTGGCATTGAACAAGATGATGCGGCTGACGTTAAAGCAAGATCGTATGATTTCGATCATCGACATCAACAGCAGACGTGCCAACACCTGCGGTTTACGTAGTGGCGCTGGGGCGAGCGGACGCAGTGGCCTGGCGAGCAGCGGTGCGGCAATGGCCAGAACACTGCCCAGTAACACCTGCGCAGGCGCAATGCTTTGATTCAACAGCAGCCACATGATTAACAAGGCGCCCGATAAGGCAGGAGAGGGAAGCCAGCGCAGCGTCATTGGTCCGACTCCCCGAACGTACCGCCCACCGCAGCGGTTAAGCCTAGACGGTTCAAATAGACCTCAGGCTGGTTGAGCGCGTCTGTACTGCGCTCCAGGTACGCCATCGTCGGGCCTGCTTGAACGGTGAGCAGCAGGCAGGCCAGTAGTAGGGTGATGACAGGCATGACTTCGGAGCGCTGCAGATGAGGCGGGACCGGGTTCTGGACGGCCCAGAAGGTCCGGACCCCAAAACGCATTAACGAAATAATACCTGCCAACCCGGAAAGCACTACCAGCGCAATAACGACCCAAGTGACGACTCCCCGCTCAATCAGCATGTCGGTAGGATTCAACAGCCTATGAAAAAGACTGAATTTGGCGATAAACCCTGACAGCGGCGGCAACCCGGTAATAATCAGGGCGCAGCAGGCGAAGGCCAGCCCCAAAAAGGCCAGCGCGCCAGGAATCGCCTTGCCGACGGGTTCCTCCGGCGTATCCTCCACCGCGAAAGCCTCCATGGTTAATGCCAGCATCGCGGCTCCCGGTGTGCGGATACGCTCAATTAACTCTATCAGCAGCAAAAACGCGGCAACTGCCAGTGTCGAGCTGATCAAGTAAAACAGCGCCACATTGATAAGCGCCGGTTGGCCATAACCAACGGCGGCCAGCAGCGTGCCTGATGAGATGACCGCTGCATAGCCTGCCATGCGGCCAGGTTCCTGGCTTGCAAGAATGCCTATGGTGCCGAAAGCAAGTGTCACAAGCCCTCCCCAGAGCAGCAGGTCAAAGCCGAAACCGGCGGCAGGGCCTTCCGAGAACAGCAGTAGCCACAGCCGAATCAGCACGTACACGCCGACTTTGGTCATCAGCACCATCATGGCAGCCACCGGCGGCGAGGCCGCCGAGTACGTCGTGGGTAGCCAGAACCCCAGTGGCCACATGGCACTTTTGGTGAGAAAGGCTAACGCCAGAATAGCCACGCCAATTTTTAACAACATGAGGTCTTCCGGCGATAGCATGCTCAAGCGCATCGCCAGGTCGGTCATGTTAAGCGTGCCGGTCGTCGCGTAAATCAGGGCCACGCCCATCAGGAAGAAAAACGACGCTAACAAATTCACCACAATGTACTGCATGCCTGCTCTTATACGCACGCTGTTATAGCCATGCAGTATCAAGCCATACGAGGCCGCCAACATGACCTCGAAGAACACAAACAGATTGAACAGGTCATTGGTAAGAAAGGCCCCGTTAATGCCCATTAGCAAAAACTGGAATAACGAGTGAAAGTGCACACCAATGCGGCTCCAGCGGTTCATGGCAAAGATCAGAGAGGCGCTCGCCAATATTGACGCAAGCAGCAGCATCACCGCCGTTAGCCGGTCAACCAACAAGACAATGCCAAAGGGGGCTGTCCAGTTAGCAGAGAGGTAGAGACCAATGCCATCGGGCCAGTATTCGTGGTCCGCCAGCAAAAGCAGTGCGACCGAGGTCGCCAGCATCGCCAGCGTGCTGGCCAGGTTAATAAAAAACTTTTTTTGGTGATGACGTTCATTTACCAGGATCAGCCCTGCCCCGAATATCAAGGGCAGCAAAACAGGAGCCAGCATTAAATGGTGCAGCCAGGGAAGACTCATCAATGGGGCTCCTTGCCATCAACGTGGTCGGTGCCGGTAAGCCCGCGAGCACCAATCATCACCACCAGATAAAGGGCTGTGGTGGCAAAGCCGATCACGATAGCCGTTAAGACCAGCGCCTGGGGCATCGGGTCGGCATACAAAGCGGGGTCAATAGTGCCCTCGGCAAGCGTTAAGGGGGGCTGGTTGATGGAGAGACGCCCCATGATGAAGATAAATAGATTAACGGCATACGAAATAAGCAATAAGCCCGTAATGACCTGAAAGGTACGTGGACGCAGCAGCAGCCACACCCCGGAGCCAAACATGATGCCCATTGCCATGGCCATAACAGCTTCCATTAGCGGGTCTCCTGTTGAGGGTTGAGGGGCGCTGGTGCCGTGGTAGCGGGTAAGCGGTGGCTGCGTACGGATTGGTGTGCCAGCGCCACAAGAATGAGTATCGAGGAGCCAACGACCACGCCAAACACACCTAAATCAAATATAAACGCACTCGGCAAGTGCACCTCGCCAAGCACAGGAAGCGTGAAGTGTGCGGTGTGGGTGGTCAGGAAAGGATAACCCAGCAGCCACGCGCCCAAACCCGTTGCGCAGGCCGTCAGTAGGCCAAATGCAATCCAGCGGTGAGGGCGAAGGCGTAGATGCATTTCAACCCACTGAGTGCCTGCCAGCATGTATTGAACAATAATCGCAACCGCAAAGATCAAACCGGCAACGAAACCGCCGCCGGGCAGGTTATGGCCCCGAATAAAGAAGTAGGCCGCGATGACGCCCATCACGGGCAGCAGCAAGCGTAAATAAACGCTGGGGATTTTGAGGTAACCTGTTGTCACTTGCTGGATAGGTGTTTGTCCTGCCGCAGGATCAACGCTGTTGGTCTGCTGAGCGGGAATGGGCAGGCTTTCAGGCGCGGGTCGAAAGCGCCGCAGCAGTGCGTAAACGGTCAAGGCGACAATGGCCAACACCGCAATTTCGCCCAGCGTATCGAAATTACGGAAGTCGACCAGCAGCACATTGACCACGTTACTTCCCCCGCCTTCACTTAAGGCATGGGTAAGGAAAAAGTCAGAAATGCCTCCTTCAGAAGGCGTGCGTAGCAGTGCGGTATAGCTGATCAAGGCCATTGCCAACCCCGCACACACCGCAATAACGATATCGCGTGAGCGACGAAATAGTGCGCGTTTAGTGGCGGTAATGTTCAATTCTCGCGGCGTGATACGCGGGGGAAGCCAGCGTAGTCCCAGCAGGATAAGCACCGTGGTAATGGTTTCCACCATTAGTTGGGTAAGCGCCAGGTCGGGCGCCGATAGCCACAAAAACGACAGGCTGGTAATAATGCCCACACCGCCCACCAGGCTAAGCGCTGCCAAGCGATGGTATTTTGCCTGCCAGGCCGCCGAGACGGCGCAAATCGCCCCCATCAGCCATAGCCCGGCAAAGAGCCAGGAAAATTCCCCATTGGTAGGCAGAGCAAGCAGCGAGATGGGGCGTATCAGCAAAATGGGCGCCGCCAGAAGCATCACCACCATAAGCAAGAGCTGAGGCTGCAAGCGCCGTGTGCTGAGTATTTTTTCCAGCAAAGAGGCGATGGATGAGATCCGCAGCATGGTATTTTCGTAGGCTTGCTTGCCGTTAAAGCGCCCCAGCAACGGCACATGGGTGGCTTGAATTAGCCCATAGCGGACACGTAGCCAAATATAGAACCCCACACCGCCGATTAACGCGACGAAACTCATTGCCAAAGGCAGGTTGAAACCGTGCCAAACGGCGAGGCTGTAGTAGGGCGTTGCCTCGCCTAATACAGAGGTAACGGCGGCGTTCAGGAAGGGGCCGATACTCAGGCCTGGAATAATGCCCACCACCAGGCAGCAAAGCACTAAAAACTCGACAGGAAAGCGCATCCAGCGCGGCGGCTCATGCGGTTGGCGAGGCAAGTCATCAGGCAGTTTGCCGAAAAAGACGTAGGTAAAGCGAAGCGAATACGTAACGCCAAAGACCCCCATCAACACCGCCGCAATGGACATCCCCCAGTTTTGCGCGGAGCCAACGCCTAACGCTTCGGCAAAGAACATCTCCTTGGAAATAAACCCGTTAAGAAACGGGACGCCGGCCATCGCCGCACTGGCGACAATCGCCAGCGTCGACGTATAGGGTAGCGCTTTATAAAGGCCGCGCAGGTGGCGCATATCTCGGGTGCCCGTCTCATGGTCAATAATGCCTGCGGCCATGAAAAGCGAGGCTTTAAACGTGGCATGGTTAACGGTATGGAAAATCGCGGCTACCAGCGCCAAGGGGGTGCCAATGCCCAGCAGTACGGTAATCAACCCCAGGTGGCTGATGGTTGAGTAGGCCAGCAGGCCTTTCAAATCGTGTTGGAAAATAGCGGTGAAGGCACCAATCAACATGGTGCATACGCCAGCCCCCATGATGATCCAGCTCCACTCAGGCGTTCCTGACAGCGATGGCCAAAGCCGCATGAGTAAAAAAAGCCCCGCCTTGACCATGGTGGCGGAGTGCAAAAACGCCGATACCGGTGTCGGCGCTGCCATGGCATGCGGCAACCAGAAGTGAAAAGGGAACTGCGCGCTTTTGGTCAGCGCCCCTAACGCGACCAATAGCAGCATGGGCCGGTAAAGCGCGTGGTTACGGATGAGGTCACCCGATGCCAACACGACATCAAGCGAGTAGCTGCCTACCATATGGCCAAGCATCAAGACACCGACCAGCAGGCAAAGCCCCCCGGTTGCTGTCACGGTGAACGCCATACGTGCGCCGCGGCGGGCGTCGGCGCGATGGTGCCAATAGCCAATCAACAAAAACGAGGTAATGCTGGTTAACTCCCAGAACAGCACCAGCTGTATGAGGTTGCCCGATAGCACCACCCCCAGCATTGAACCCATAAACGCGAGCAGAAACGAAAAAAAGCGAGGTACGGGATCAGCAGGCGACATGTAGTAGCGGGCATAGATAATCACCAGCAAACCGATACCCTGGATCAGCATGGCAAATAACCAGGCCAGGCCATCCATACGCAATACGACGTTTAGGCCGACACTGGGTAGCCAGCCAAATTCACTCCGTACAACCTCCCCGGCGCCTACCTGGGTATAAAGAAAACCGGTAATCAGCAGCCCTAAAAGCGTTACGCCGCCCGCCAGCCACGCCTCCCGGTTGCGGGCATTGGCGGGCATTAATGCGGCCATTATGCTGGCGATAAAAGGCGCTGTGATAAGTATAAGTAGCAGCATAATGTTCCGTCAGATGGTGAAAATTCTGGTGTCTCAGCGGTTATCACGCTGCGGGTAAATGGTCTGACTGTTAATTAAGCGAGCTTGTGAAGCACCCGCGTTGTTGCATTATTGCAACCCTATAGGGTTTTACATCGTAAAACCTGCGTGCATGAGGGCGTTGCATTATCTTAATCCACGCGCGGTAAATGTATATGCTAGAACAGGGTGAACCACGCTCACTCTTCTCTGCTTTAATTTTAGCGAGTAACAGCCGTGAGGCATGGCTCGCTTCCTGATAAACTACCCGCCCACTTTGCCCATACTGTTGTGGTTAACTGGTTTGGTTAATCTGCGAGGTAACCTGTGACCATTCGCTTCATTGCTGCTTCCCGACTGCCCACTCCCTGGGCCACGTTCACCATGCACGGTTTCGAAGACAACGCGACCGGTAAGGATCATATCGCCCTGACGCTGGGCGACCTCACGGGTGACGCGCCGGTACTGGGGCGCGTTCATTCCGAATGCCTGACCGGCGATGCGCTGTTCTCCATGCGTTGCGACTGTGGCTATCAACTGCAGGAAGCGCTTAAGCGTATTGCGGAAGAGGGCCGCGGCGTACTGCTTTACCTGCGCCAGGAAGGCCGCGGCATCGGGCTTCTAAACAAGATTCGCGCCTATCACCTGCAAGACCAAGGGGCGGATACGGTAGAAGCCAACGAACAGCTCGGGTTTGGCGCCGATATGCGCCGTTATGACCTATGCGTGCCAATGCTCAATCATCTAGGCGTTACCGCGCTTAAGCTGATGACCAACAATCCCCGTAAAGTTGATGCGCTGACTCGGGATGGCGTTAATGTGGTCGAACGGCTACCCATCACCACCGGTTTAAATCCGCACAATGAACAGTACCTTGCCACCAAGGCGGGCAAGCTTGGCCATATGATGGCGCTGGGAGATTTTACTCAGGCAAGCGATGTCGATATTGAGCGAAAGGGCTGAAATAACGCTTTATTGCTGCTAAAACCTCGAAAAATTGCTTTTCCTTAAACTTTTTTGCCTAACGTCTGAGCTATGTTGATAAAGGCCGACACTGATACATAGCAGGATGCTAATTATCTGCAAAAGAGTAAGGAGGAGCAACCACGAAAGCACGTTGCTGGCACGGAAAAAACGACGTGCGCTACGATACGGTTCCCGATCCCGAAATAGAGCATCCCCGTGATGCGATTACCAACGTAAGCAGTTGTGCGATCTGCGGCTCCTACCTTCATCTTTACGATCACTTTATGCCCGGCATGATGACCGCCGTGGATATCTGCTGGGCTCAAGCTTTCACCAAGCGGCACGCCTACCGGCGGGTATCACGCCGGATTGCAGCCACCGCAGGATTTGAAGCGCCCCGTGGAATAGAAAACGCGCTGCCCTATCCTCCCATTTAACCTATTTATTTAACTGCCTATTCACGGCGCTCATCAACATCCAAACAAAACCCAAGCGCTGTATCTTCCGTGTTTGGGTTTTGTCATATTTCAGCGCTATGGTGATGACTCTATTGTCCAGAACTCTATTATCCAGGTTAGCCGCGTCGTTCGCTGCTACTCATGACCGTTAACACTCGGTGGAGGGGATATGAGCCACACAGCCAGCGTCAAGTCTGAAGAGTTCAGCGAGTTAGAAGAGCGCTTACATAGCATCAGCCATGGGGTGGGCGCATTGTTAAGCGTCGTTGGGGCAGTGGTGCTGCTGGTGATGGCGAGTATTGCCGCTCAGGTAGACCCATGGAAACTGACAAGCCTTGGCTTGTACGGCATGACGCTGGTATTGCTATATACCGCCTCTACGCTTTATCACGGTATCCCGCATCGGCTTTGGAAGCAGCGCTTTCAACTGTTGGACCACTGCGCGATTTACTTGCTGATTGCAGGCACCTATACGCCTTTCTTACTGGTGAATATGCGCGGCCCAACGGGCTGGACACTGTTTGCCGCCGTGTGGTCGCTGGCGCTGATAGGCATTACCTGCAAGCTGCTGTGGCCGCAGCGGCTGTCGATTTTTCGCGTGGTTATTTATTTGCTGATGGGGTGGATGATCCTGCTGGCATCAGAAGAAATGGCGGCGAAGCTCTCGGTAACCGGCATCGCCTTACTGGCCGCGGGCGGCATTACGTATACGGTGGGCGTCATCTTCTATGCCGTGCGTGCGATTCCCTACAATCACGCTATTTGGCACCTCTTTGTGGTGGGAGGAAGCATCTGCCACTACTTTGCAGTAGTGGCAACGGTACTGCCTCATACGGTGTAAAACGCGGTGCTGGCTTACTGAGCGGCGGCTTGCTCGCGCTCACCGGCTTTTGCCAAGCCCGGACGCTGCGTATGGCGTTTGTGGTAGATCAAGAACGGCTCGGGGAGGCGATGCTTCATGCCGATGGCCCAGGAAAGCGTATGGGTGAGAAACAGGTCGGCCAAGGTGAAATCGCCTCCAAGCAGCGTTTCCTGGCCCTGAAAGCGGCGTTCAAGAGCGCCCAATGCGCGCTGAAACTCCCACTCTGCGGTAGGAATCACGGCCGGTACGCGTTTGTCTTCAGGTAGCGCAAAGGTGTGCTTGGCTTGGGTCCAGAGCGGCTGTTCGACTTCGGTCACAATAAAGCTTAACCACTGGTCGACCTGGGCACGCTCGGCGGCGTTAGTCGGCAGTAGTTTGCCGTTACCGTAGTGCTCGGCCAGGTAGCGGCAAATGGCCGACGATTCAAACAGGGTAAGTTCGCCATCCTCCAGCACCGGTACTTTGCCATCCGGATGACGTGCCAGATACGCCGAGGTTTGGCCTCCCCCTTTCTCCAACGCAACATGCTGGCACTGGTATTCAAGGCCCAGCTCTTCAAGCGTCCAGGCGGCACGTAGCGAGCGCGAGCGGGGGTAGGTGTATAGCGTGATCATGGCGCGCTCCTGACAAGGTGCCAGCCGAGGCTGGCGAAAAGAAGACGCTTTCAATTTAGCGGCCTGGTGTCAGGATGTCGATATTGGCAGGATGATGGACGCGGCCTTTGCGGGGCAGCGTGCTCTTGGACTGACCTTCATCTTATAAGCAGCTTACGCTTGGTTATCGCGCGCCTTGCGAATGCGTTCGTAGGCATTGCCGATTTCACTGGTGCGCGCCTGAGCCACTTCACGCATGCTTTCAGGCAAGCCTTTACCGGCCAGCTTATCCGGATGGTTTTGGCTCATTAAGCGACGGTAGGCTTTCTTGATCTCGGCATCGCTTGCCTCTTCACTCACACCCAGCACGCGGTAGGCGTCCTTAAGTGCCTCTTCACTGGCTCCTTGGGAGTTGGCGGCTGCGCCATGCAGCATGGCTTCAATCTGCTGTACCTCTGCTTCACTACAGCCAATGCCCCGCGCTACCCGCACGATCATTTCATGCTCTTCAGGATGCAAGACACCGTCAGCGGCGATAGCCGATAGCTGAACCTGTAAAAACACTTGGCGCATAACCGGTTGATGGCGGGTTAGACGCCCGACGTTGGCAAGCTCAGCGTCCAGATCAAAGTTATCCGCACGGCCTCGCTCAAAGGCAGCGCGTGCCTTGGCCCGCTGCGCCCCCTGCAAATGCATCTGGTCAAACAGCTTTTCGGCAACGCTAAGCTCGCCTTCGGTCACTTTGCCATCGGCCTGGCAAAGGCAGCCCATAACGGAAAAAATCGACTCTAAAAAGCCTTCCTGAAGGCGCATGCGCGCCTCTCTTAACCGCTTGGCGAGGCGTCGTGCTAGCCACCAGCCCAGTACACCGCCAATTAATAGGCCAGTGGCGCCGCCGATGGCATAACCCACCAGGGCAAAAAATATAATCAGTAGTAACATGGCTCTCTCTAAGCGTCAGAAGTCGTGGGTTTGCAGCTGAGGGCGGGCATTCTCAGCTATTGTCGCTTGACCAAACGGTGTTTTTCGCTGAACGTAAGGCGGTAAAAGAAAGCGTGCTAACTTTTGTTGCCAGGCTTTCTGCCCTTTTGTTTGGAGAAGCGCAATGCCCTCGTTCCACCCGGGTGCCCCAAAAAAACTCTACGGTACACGATCTCAGGGTTTTTGAGTATCACAACCCGGCAGGCGGCCAACGCCCGTGCCCGTTCACTGTTTTAAGCTCAACCAGCCCGATGGGTTCGATTGCCCCGGCTGCACATGGGGCGACCCTGATATAGAACTCCTGGTTTGAGTTCTGCGAGAACGGGGTAAAAGCCGCTTGAGATGCTGCATAACGGCAGCCATGGGATCACCTCGCACTACGTCTTCCCAAGCTGGGTGGCGCGTGCTGGCGCTGCGTGAGTGATCCCATCCGTTGAATAGATCTAAATGCGTCAGGCAAGGGCTTTCAAATAAAGCAAACGCTCAAGTTTTAGGAGGGTACGCCGAAGATAGTTAACGGGCTTTAACGCTTGTCTGTCTGAAAACCATAGCGGATACGTATATTGATGGTGACCAGATCATCAACAGCGACATTCAACAAGTTTTTTCCACAAGAGGATTGTCATGAGCACTGTTAACAACGCCCACGACACGACCATGCCGTCGGTGCTGGGTAAAAAAGACAGTAATGATGAGATGGTGCATCGTATAGGCCACTTGACCCGCCTGCTGCGGGATAGCATGAAGGAGCTGGGCCTGGATCAGCAGATCAGCCAGGCAGCGCAGGCAATACCCGATGCCAATGACCGGCTTAACTATGTGGCCTCAATGACGGAACAGGCGGCTGAGCGGGCACTGAATGCCGTTGAACGTGCGCAACCCGTGCAAGACAAGCTTGAGGAGGAGGGCGCCGCGCTTAATACGCGCTGGCAGGCAGCGGCGGCTCTAGCCGTTGTAGAAAGCGACCCATCGCTTATCAAGGACACGCAGCTCTATTTGAGTGATTCGCTTCCGACCGCCACGGGGTCCACGCAGAAAGAGCTGCTTGAAATCATGATGGCTCAGGACTTCCAGGATCTAACCGGCCAGGTGATCAAGAAGATGATGGAGGTCATCCAGCTAATTGAAGAGCAGCTTGTTCAAGTGTTGGTCGACAATGTTCCTAACGTCACCGATGGGGTGAACATTGATGATAATCGCGATGAGCATGCCAAACTGCGCAATGGCCCGCAGGTAAGCGAAGGCAAAGTGGATGCCGTGTCAGGGCAGGACCAGGTGGATGATTTGCTGGATGAACTCGGTTTTTAAACCAGCATCTCTTTCCCGGTGGCTTGGCGCCCATTGTCTGGCACTTGCTTTGCGATGGCCGCCCGTAATAGGGCGGCGCTTATCTCGCTATTGAGGGTGCTTGTCGATCCGTCGCGGTGTTGCTTTTAACTTGAAAGTGAAGGCAGCCGCTGGCGAATGGCGGCTTCGATGCCCTCTGCGTCCAGACCACAGTCCCGCAGCAATTCATCCGGTGTGCCGTGCTCTACAAAGGTGTCGGGCAGGCCGAGATTGAGCACTTCTACCTGCACTCCTTCAGCGTTGAGCAGTTCGTTAACAGCGCTTCCCGCGCCACCCGCAACGACGTTCTCTTCAAGGGTTATTAGAAGCTCATGCTCGTCGGCCGCGTGGAGGACCGTGTCGCGGTCCAGCGGCTTGATAGAGCGCATATTGATATGCGTGGTGTTGAGCTTTTCGGCAACGTCAGCGGCTGCGGTGTTTAGGCTACCAAACGCGAGTAGCGCAATGCGCACGCCATCGCTTTGTGACTGACGGCGTACCTCCGCCTTGCCAATCGGAAGCGATTCCAGGTGCTCAGGAATTTCCACGCCGGGGCCAGTGCCGCGCGGGTAACGCACTGCCGCAGGGCCGGGATGATGATAGGCCGCACTCAACATGGCGCGACACTCGGCTTCATCGGCAGGTGCCAGGATGACCATGCCGGGTACGCAGCGTAAAAAGGACAAATCCATGCTGCCATGGTGAGTAGGGCCGTCTTCACCCACAAGCCCTGCCCGGTCGATGGCAAAGGTGACGTCCAGCTCCTGTACCGCTACGTCATGAATGAGCTGGTCATAGCCGCGCTGCAAAAATGTTGAGTAGATCGCCACCACCGGCTTCATGCCTTCGCAGGCCATACCCGCCGCGAGCGTCACGGCGTGCTGCTCGGCAATGGCTACATCAAAGTAGCGCGCTGGGTACTCTTTGGAGAAACGAATCAGGTCGGAGCCTTCGCGCATGGCGGGGGTAATCCCTATCAGGCGTGAATCGCTTGCGGCCATATCGCACAGCCAGTCGCCGAATACGTTGCAGTACTTTCTCTTGGGGGCGGATGGCGCTTTGAAGGGTGGGGCGGGCGCCACGCTGGCTTTCTCAAGTTTGGTGATGGCGTGGTAGCCAATCTGATCCGCCTCGGCGGGTAAAAAGCCTTTGCCTTTGCAGGTTTTGATATGCAGAAACTGCGGGCCATCCAGCTCGCGCAGGTTATGCAGCGTCTCGGTCAGTGACTCAAGGTCGTGCCCGTCAATCGGGCCGATGTAGTGAAAGCCCATTTCCTCGAACAGCGTGGCGGGGCTCACCATGCCTTTCATGTGCTCTTCGGTGCGCTTGGCAATTTCCAATGCGCCGGGCAGATGAGAAAGTACTTTTTTGCCCTCTTCGCGCATTTTTAGATAGGGTTTGCTCGACATCATCCGGGCGAGGTACGTCGCCAGGCCACCGACGTTTTCCGAGATCGACATCTCGTTGTCGTTGAGTACGACCAGCATGTTGGCGTTGACGTGGCCGGCATGGGCCAGCGCTTCAAAAGCCATGCCCGCCGTGAGCGCGCCATCACCAATAATCGCACAGACACGGCGATTATTGCCTTTGGCCTGAGCAGCCAACGCCATGCCGAGCGCTGCGGAAATCGAGGTGCTTGAGTGGCCCACGCCAAAGGTGTCGTATTCGGATTCAGCGCGGCGCGGAAATGCCGCCAGGCCGCCGTGCTGGCGAATGCTGAGCATCGCTTCACGGCGGCCGGTGAGAATCTTGTGCGGATAGGCCTGATGGCCCACGTCCCACACCAGGCGGTCCTTGGGCGTATGAAAGGCGTGGTGCAGGGCCACGCTCAGCTCTACTACCCCCAAGCCTGCGCCAAAGTGGCCGCCGGAAACGCCCACGCTATAAAGCAGGTAGGCACGCAGCTCGTCAGCCAGTTGGGCAAGCTGCTGGGTATTCATGGCCCGCAGCGCAGCGGGATGATCAAAAGAGTCGAGCAGCGGCGTTGCCGGACGCTCGCGGGGAATCTCGTCGAACAGCTTCATGGGCATCTAGTGGTCGCGCTCGATCATATAGTGGGCTAATTCGGCCAAGGGGGCGGCTTGCTCGCCTAATGGGGCGAGAGCGGCAGTGGCCTCGTCAATCAGGGTGCGCGCTTTTTGTTGCGCGCCTTCCAGCCCCAACAGGCTGGGATACGTCGGCTTGGCGCGCGCAGCGTCAGCGCCGGATGTTTTGCCGAGTGTCATGGTGTCACCCGTCACATCAAGGACATCATCATGAATCTGGAAGGCTAGACCAATGGCGCGCGCGTAGCGAGTCAGGGCGTTTATACGCGGGTCGCTCTCGTCAACGGCAATCAGCCCGCCCATACGCACCGCCGCCACAATCAGCGCACCGGTTTTATGAGCGTGCATGTGCGCCAGGGCGTCCACGTCAGGGTGGCCGCCGATAGCTGCCAAGTCCAGTGCTTGGCCTGCCACCATGCCCTTACGGCCAGACGCCGTGGTAAGCGTCGTGATCAGGCTGCCAAGCCGTGGGTGAGCGGTGCGTGCCAGCACGTCAAAGGCCAGGGTTTGTAGCGCGTCGCCTGCCAGAATCGCGGTCGCTTCGTCATAGGCGATATGCACGGTCGGCTGGCCACGGCGCAGATCATCGTCATCCATGGCGGGCAAGTCGTCATGAATCAATGAATAGGCGTGGATGAGTTCAATGGCGGCAGCCGGGGCGTCGAGGTCTTCATCGCGTGCCCCCAGCGCCTGCCCAGCAAGATAAACAAGCAGCGGGCGCAAGCGCTTACCGCCCACTAAAAGACCGTGTCGCATGGCGTTATCAAGCCGCGGGACCACGGCGTGCTCGTCAAAAAGCGCGTTTAGCGTGGCATCTACCCGGGCATTGCTGGCCTGACGTAAGGCGGTCAATGAGGGGGCGTTGGTCGCTACCATGGGGGCGTCTCCTTACCCTCGTCAGTGGCATCCTTGGGCGATTCACTATCAGCAAACGGCGTGACGTTTAAACGGCCTTCGCTATCTTCGCTCAGCGCGCGGACTTTTAGCTCGGCGCTGTCCAGGCGTTGCTGGGCATCGCGCGTCAACCGTACGCCCTGCTCAAAGGCGCCCAGCGCATCTTCCAATGACAGCTCGCCTGACTCCAGGCGTTCTACGATGGTTTCCAGCTGGTCAACCGTGGCCGCAAAATCCTGCGGTGAAGGTGTGGTATCGCTCATTGGTCAATGCCTACTGTTTTCTGGCGCCCCATCAAAAAGGCTGCGCGTGTGCCTGCCATGACAAACGCACAGTATACACCGAGGGCAGGGGGTGGCGTCTGCCCCAGGCCGCTTTGTGCGTATGACTTGCACTGTTTTCATCTTGATAACGCACACATTTCATCAGTTCGTATCGGCCCGCTGGGCGTGCGTATGCTACTATACGGCCTTTTCGTGAACCGATACACGGCGCACGCCGCCGACCATAGAGGTTGATTCAGCCATGGCTAAAACGTCCCTGGAAAAGAGCAAGATCAAGATCCTGCTACTCGAGGGCGTCCACCAAAGTGCGGTGGACAATTTTCAAAATGCCGGATATGAAAATATCGAGCATCTGCCGACATCGCTAGATGAAGCATCGTTGATCGAAAAGATCCGTGATGTACATTTCATCGGTATTCGCTCGCGTACCCAGCTTAATGAGCGCGTATTTGCAGCGGCAGAGAAGCTGGTCGGCGTTGGCTGCTTCTGTATCGGAACCAACCAGGTGGACCTGAATGCGGCGCTAAAGCGTGGTATTGCCGTGTTCAACGCGCCTTACTCCAACACCCGTTCGGTCGCTGAGCTGGTATTGGCAGAAGCGATCATGCTGTTGCGTGGCATCCCTGAAAAAAATGCCCGTGCTCATCAGGGCGGCTGGCTGAAATCAGCCAAAAACTCGCACGAAGCACGCGGTAAAACGCTGGGTATTGTTGGCTACGGCAGCATCGGCGCGCAGCTTTCTGTGCTGGCCGAGTCGCTGGGCTTTAACGTTATCTACTACGATATCATCACCAAACTAGGCATGGGTAATGCAAGTCAGGTCACCAGCCTTGAAGAGCTGTTAAACCGCTCGGATGTGGTGAGCTTGCACGTACCGGACTTGCCCTCTACCCGCTGGATGATTGGCGCGAAAGAGATTGCTGCGATGAAACCAGGTGCCATCTTCATCAATGCCTCACGCGGCAGTGTCGTGGAAATTGAACCCTTGGCAGATGCCATCAAAGCGGGCCATCTCAACGGCGCTGCGGTGGATGTGTTCCCGGTGGAGCCCAAGGGCAACGATGAAGAGTTTGAAAGCCCGTTACGTGGTTTGGAAAATGTGATCCTGACCCCGCATGTGGGTGGTTCTACGCTCGAAGCCCAGGAAAATATCGGTATTGAAGTGGCCGAAAAGCTGACGACCTACTCGGATAACGGCACCACGATCACCTCGGTCAACTTCCCCGAAGTGGCGCTGCCTGCCCACCCCGATAAGCACCGCTTGCTGCATATTCATGACAACGTGCCGGGCGTACTGTCGGAAATTAACCGCGTGCTGTCCGAAAACGGCATTAACATCTCGGGCCAGTACCTGCAGACCAACGATAAGGTCGGCTATGTGGTCATTGATGTCGACAAAGCCTACGGCCCGCAAGCGCTGGAAGCATTGAGGCAGGTAGAGCACACGCTGAAAATCCGTGCACTTTACTCAGCGCACAATAGCTAGGATTGGCAGCAGCGAGGCTTGGTGACAACGCAAAACACTTGGCTGATGGCGTAAAAAAACGGCTCCCGACAGGGGGCCGTTTGGGTTGTTAAAGCAGTTGGCTCTATTCAGAAGAGCTAAGCAAGAGAGCTAGGCAAGAGGGCTAAGCAAGGTCAAACAGCAGCACTTCACTTGCATCCTTGCCGGTCACGCTAATGGCATCGCCTGGCTCAAACGCAGCGGCATCGCCGGTGCTGAGCTGTTCACCATTAACCTCGACCGCGCCCTTTACCACGTGCAGCCAGGCATAGCGCGTAGCCGGTGTCTTGACGCTGTCGCCTGCATCAAACGAGCCTGCATAAAGATTAACGTCCTGGTTCAGGCTCACTGAGCCTTCACGACCTTGCTGTGATGCTACCAGGCGCCACTGGCTTTGGCGGTCTGCGGCTGGAAATGCTTTCTGCTCGTAACTGGGCTTAATGCCAAGTGCCTTGGGCTCAATCCAGATCTGCAGGAAGTGCAGTCCGTTCTCTTTGGAGTGATTAAACTCGCTGTGCACAACGCCGGTGCCCGCTGACATGCGCTGTACATCGCCCGGGCGCATGACCTCGCCATTGCCCATGTTGTCCTTGTGCTCCATTTCGCCTTCCAGCACATAGGAGATAATCTCCATGTCCCGGTGCGGGTGGGCACCAAAGCCATGACCACCGGCGACGCGGTCTTCGTTGATTACCCGTAGGGCGCGAAAGCCCATATGCTTGGGGTCATGGTAATTGGCAAACGAGAACGTATGGTAAGAACGCAGCCAGCCGTGGTCTGCATAGCCCCGCTCATCCGCACGACGAATTTTCATGGTGTGCTCCCAGTTGTGTTGAAGGAGTAGCTATTGAAGGAATGCGCTCAATATACGCCTGAAATCGCACGGCGTGGGGTGAAGGTTTCTGCACGATAACGTCGATTAAATCGACGAATTTTTAAACCGCGAGTGACCTGCGTCAATCTGGCAGGATTCAAGCGCTGCGCCGTTTGCGCTAGACTATGCGCGTTTATTAACCCGGTCCGCCCTTTACGAGGGTGACTACTGGAGCTTGTTATGTCTGCACCTGTTTCTGAAGCTGGCGATATGCCGCGTATTGTCGTGGCGGCATTGTATAAATTCGTTACGTTAAATGACTTTGAAGCGCTGCGTGAGCCGCTGCGCCAAACCATGGTCGATCATGATGTTAAAGGCACGCTGCTGCTCGCTAAAGAGGGCATCAATGGCACCGTCGCGGGGACTCGCGAAGGTATTGATGCACTGCTTGGCTGGCTGACCGCTGATCCGCGCTTGATCGATATCGACCATAAAGAGTCTTACTGCGACGAAACCCCGTTCTATCGCACCAAGGTTAAGCTCAAAAAAGAGATCGTGACCCTCGGCGTACCGGGCATTGATCCTAACGACACCGTTGGTACCTACGTTGAGCCTGAAAACTGGAACGACGTGATTTCAGACCCCGAAGTGTTGGTGATCGACACTCGCAATGATTACGAAGTGGCGATTGGTAGCTTCGAAGGCGCGGTTGACCCAAAAACCACCACGTTCCGTGAGTTTCCCGACTACGTGCGTGAGCATTACGACCCAGAGAAGCATAAAAAAGTCGCCATGTTCTGCACCGGCGGTATTCGCTGTGAAAAAGCCTCTAGCTTTATGCTCAAAGAGGGGTTTGACGAGGTCTACCACCTCAAGGGTGGCGTTTTGAACTACCTGGAGAAAGTCCCGGAAGAGCAGTCGTTATGGCGTGGCGAATGCTTTGTGTTCGATAACCGCGTCACCGTGCGTCACGACTTGAGTGAAGGCCTGTTCGAGCAGTGCCACGCCTGTCGTATGCCGATTTCCGAAGACGACATGCAGTCGTCAGCCTACGAGCCTGGGATTAGCTGTCCTAATTGCATCGATTCACTGCCCGAGAAAACGCGCGCCGCGGCCCGTGAACGTCAGCGCCAAATTGATCTTGCCAAAGCGCGTGGCCAGCCGCATCCGCTGGGTTATAACCATCGCGAGAAGGCCTGATAGCGGCGCCAAGGAGTGGCGTAATGTCGGCGGCCACGCCTGTGGCCGTTTTCTATCTATAGCGATGTTCTGCCATTCGCTAGCTTCCTCCATTAGTGGAATTCGTTTCCGTAAACGCGACAGCGGCCTTTGCGGCACGTTATCCTGTTACTCTTTACGCCTTTAGGAGAGAGCAGGGTGAGTGAAGCCAAGCGTAGGACGGTCGGGCGTCCGGCAAATGCCGCTAAAGCGAGTGGCGGGCATAGCCAGTCGCTGGTACGCGGCTTAACGTTACTGGAGTTTTTAGCGGCAAGCCCACTAGGGCTTGCGCTGTCAGACGTGGCTGAAAAAGCCGAGTTAGCACCTTCTACCACCCACCGCTTGCTCCAGGCTCTGCAAAGCCAGGGGTTTGTTAGCCAGGAGAACGAGCAGGGCTTATGGCGTATTGACGTCAAAACCTTCCGTATCGGTAACAGCTTTTTAGAAGCTCGCGATGTGGTGGCATCAAGCCGCCCCTTTCTACGCCGCTTAACCGCTGAAACCGGCGAGACTGCCAATTTAGGGATCCGCGATGGGGATACGGCGGTATTTCTGGCCCAGCACGAATCGCCTCAAATGATGCGCATGATTACCCGCTTGGGCTCACGCGCCCCGCTGCATGCCTCTGGCGTGGGTAAAGCGCTGTTGGCATGGATGCCCACTGACGAACGCGCTCGCTTTTTGGATAACCGTGAACTCACCCGCGTTACCGACAATACACTGTGCAGTCCAGACGCACTGACCGCCGAAATGCACCAGGTGTGTGATCAAGGCTTTGCCTGCGACCGCGAGGAGCACGCCATTGGCCTGCATTGCGTCGCGGCCTGTATCTTCGACGAGCACGCCACGCCGCTGGCGGCTATTTCTGTTTCAGGCCCCATGGCGCGTATCCCTGAAGCACGCCTGCTGGCGTTGGGTAAGCTGGTGCGCCAGGTCGCCGATGAAATTACCGCTCAACTGGGGGGCCAGGTGCCGCATTAACGTTCGGCTACCCGTTACATGCTGAGTCTTTTCCTTGTTGCGTTTGTTAGTGCGACCCTGCTGCCTGGCGGCTCTGAAGTATGGCTTGCCAGGCTTTGGTGTCTGGGTGAGCCAGCTATTTTACTCTGGGTGGTAGCGACCACTGGTAATACGCTGGGCAGTCTGGTCAATGTGGCGATGGGCCGCTATGCACGTCAGTTTCAGGATCGCCGGTGGTTTCCCGCATCGCCTAAACGCCTTGCCCAGGCCGAGCGCTGGTACCACAAGCTTGGCGAGGCCAGCCTGCTGCTTTCCTGGCTGCCGGTGGTGGGCGACCCACTGACGGTACTGGCCGGATTGTTTCGGCTTCCCTGGTGGCGTGCCTTTTTATGGATTTTAGTTGCAAAAGGCGCCCGCTACGCGGTTGTACTGGTTCTGGCACACCAGTGGCTATTGCCGCTTTGTCAAATTAAGTAACGCGCTGCCTCTTCTCATATTCGTAGTGTTAACGGTCAAATCATCTTACTGTTCCCATGTTACTCTGTGGGCTTTGTATGTTATCAACATGCTCGGTGAGCACATTTGTGTTTGCATAAAGCGGGCTAACAATTAAATTTAATAAAGCATTTATCTAAATGGAGGTTAAGGCGTGACGCCATTACGTATATTTCCCTGGCTAGGCATTTGGCTAATGACACTGCTTGTGTTTTTTGCCACGCCAGCATTAGCCCAAACGACGACGGCTGAAAGTGATCCTGCATCGTCTCCAGCACAAGTGCCCGCTTCTTACGAAGCGCTTGCTGATCTCCTCGAAAATGAGCAGTCGCGCCAAGAGCTAATTGATGTATTACGTCAACAGGCATCCGCGTTGCCCGCCGGTGTAGAGGCTGAGTTATCCCCTGAAGCCGCCGCTCAAGGAAGCGATTTGGCTCCAGAGGATGTCTCATTGCCACGCCAGTTGGCAGAGCTGACAAGCGATGTTGTCAGTAATATTGGCCTGCAGATTGAGCAAGCTTTTTCCATCATGGGTAACCTGTTTACCGGGCAAGGCGCGAGTGCTTTTGATTCGTCAGCTTTCGTCCAGGCCGCGATTAATCTGGGCCTCGTGATCGTTGCGACCTTCGTGATTTTCTTCGCACTGCGTCGGATGGCCAAGTCTGCCTTTACCCGGGTGAGCAAATGGTCGCTCAATGGCACCGGAATGACGCCAGTGCTGCGCTTGATTTGCTGCGTCATTATTGCGGCACTTATTGACTTTATATTGGTGGGACTTGCGTACGTGGGCGGTAACCTGGTGGCCACGTTCGCGATTGGTGAAACGGGCGAGCTTTCCACACGGGCCTCGCTGTTTCTCAATGCCTTCCTGATCATTGAGTTGATGAAAGCAGTGATGCGGATGCTGTTTTCCTCACACTACGAAGGTCTGCGCTTGCTGCCGATTTCAGCCGGTGAAGCCTCCTACTGGAATCGGTGGATAGCACGTCTTATTGGTATGGTCGGTTATGGGCTAATGGTTGCCGTGCCGCTGGTCAACTTCTACCTGGCTGCCAGCGTAGGCCAAGCGGTTGGCACGTTAATCATGATTGTGGCCTTTATTTACGCGGTCAGCGTAGTGCTCAAGAACCGTGTTCGCATCCGAGGGCATCTGAATGACGCGGCTGCCAAGACCACGATGGTAGCAAGCCGCGTATCGCTTCAACTCTTTGCGCGTACCTGGCACTTTTTCGCGCTGATCTACTTCCTAGTGGTTTTCGTTTTGATGTTAACGCGTCCTGGCGAGGCGCTGCCGTTTGTACTTTTTGCCACACTGAAAACGTTGGCGGCAGTGGTGATTGGACTTCTGTTATCGACCTTCCTGACCCAAACGATTGGGCGTCGTATTCGGCTGTCGGATGATTTGCGCCGCAAGCTGCCGCTGCTGGAGCCGCGTCTTAACAGCTACGTTCCTAATGCGCTGCGTGTGCTACGCACCATCATCCTGATCGCCGTTGTCATGGTGGTACTGGATGCCTGGGGGGCGTTCAATTTAGCCAATTGGTACGCTTCTGAACGCGGAACGATGCTGGTAGGACGACTGGTCAGCATTGTCTTGATTCTGGTTGTTGCGCTGGGCGTGTGGTTAGGACTTGCGAGCCTGATTGAGCATAAACTCAATCCGGAAACCGGCGATGGTGAGCCCTCTCCTCGGGCTAAAACGCTATTGAGCCTGTTCCGCAACGCGCTGGCTATCGCCATGCTCACGATTACCGGGATGATCCTGCTGTCCGAAATCGGCATTAACATCGGCCCGCTGATTGCCGGTGCCGGGGTACTGGGTTTAGCTATTGGTTTCGGTGCGCAGAGGCTGGTACAGGATGTCATTACCGGGGTCTTCATTCAGATCGAGAATGCCATGAATACAGGCGATGTGGTAACGCTGGGGGGCATCACCGGGACGGCTGAACGATTAAGTATTCGTTCGGTAGGCATTCGGGATCTTTCGGGCACCTATCACATCATTCCCTTCTCAAGCGTTGACACCGTTTCTAACTACATGCGCGACTACGGTAACCATGTTGGGGAGTACGGCATTGCTTATCGTGAGAGCATTGACGATGCGATTGAGCAGCTCCAGCTTGCCTTTAATGACCTGAAAACCAGTGACGAGCATGGCTACAAGATCCTTGCTGATCTAACCGTGGCCGGTGTTGTAAGTCTGGGCGACAGTTCTGTCAATATTCGTGTGGTCATCAAAACCACCCCAGGCGATCAGTGGGGTGTTGGTCGGGCTTATAACCGTTTGGTCAAGTTGCGCTTTGATCAGGCGGGCATTGAGATACCGTTCCCGCATACCACGATGTACTTCGGTCAGGACAAGTCCGGTTCAGCGCCGCCTGCCAACCTGCGTATTATGCAGCAGGACTTCACTATCGATGGTAGCCCTGCTGGGCAGCCAAAGTCAGGTGAAAGTGAGGTAGATGACCGTTTTTCACCTCGCCGGAACGATAAAACGAGTGAGACGATTGATCAGAATCTACCCACAGGTGACGATGTCTAATGCTTAAGCGTTAGCACCACCTACTTTGCGTTTTGGGGCCGCCTTTGGGCGGCCCCACTGCGTTCTACGTTGTTAAAAATGTTCGTGGAGTGGCTGTTAATTTGGTTGTCACTCTAGATAGTTCTCCGAATGCCGGCCTTCCAGGTAGATCGACTCACCGCCATCGACACATAACACTTGGCCGGTAACAAAGTCGTTTTCCAGCAGGTAGTACAGCGCCTTTGTTAAGTGGGCGGGCGTTCCCTGCCGGTTAAGGGGAATGCCTTTCAGACGCCATGCAATATAGTCGTGGCTACGCTGGGAAGTGGGCAGTACTACGCCGGGAGAAATACCATTGACCCGGATATGTGGCGCGAATTCGAGTGCAGCCATGTGGGTCATCTCTTCCAGCCCCTTTTTAGACAACAAATATGCCGCATAAGGGTACTGATGATAGGCCACTTTATTGTCAATGATATTCACCACACAGCCTTTAGACACCGCGTTGGCAAAGTGCTGAATTAACAACAGCGGGGTAAATAGATTGACGCGAAACTGCGTCTCGAGGAGTGCCATGTCCGTTTGAGCAATGGGGGCGGCCTGGTAAGTGGAGGCGCTATTAACCAGCACCGTTAAATACGGAAAGCGACGTATGGCGGCTTCAATCAGTGTATCCAGCGGGTCGTGCAAGAAATCACAGGGTAGTATTTCGCACTCGCGCCCTTTACTGCGGATCGTGCGTGCTACCTCTTCAGCTTCATCTCGTGAGCTATTAGCATGGAGTGCAATATCGTAACCTGCATCTGCTAACGCTTCTGAAAAATGCCGTCCCAAACGGGTCGCGCCTCCGGTCACTAATGCCGCTTTAGTCGTCATTGTTATCCCTGTCTTTAATCATTATATGGCGTGCTTCGTTTATCTTGCGTTTGTTAGTAGTTGTCTGGTTGCTTGCACACTTAGAGCATAGCGCTAGTCTGAGGTATGGTCATTACAGTGATTAAGAATATTTCAGCTTCTCTCTAGTTGAGTGATCGTTATGTCAACAACGGCGTTACGAGCAGGGCGAGATACACGGCTGCATGAATGCCTAATCTCGATAGGCTCGAATATTGAACCTGAGATGAATGTCACGCGAGCGTTGTCTCTTTTAAACAGCGAATGCGACCTGGTCACGCACTCTCAGCCAATCCGTACCTCCCCTGTCGGCTTTTTACAGCAGCCCGATTTTCTCAATGCCGCGCTATTGGTGCGCACGCCGCTTCCCTATGCAGCGTTTCGGCTGTATTTAAAAGCGGTCGAGAACCGCTTGGGTCGCGTACGAGGTCTGAATAAATCAGGCCCACGCACCATGGATCTGGATATTGTGGCGTGGAATGGCGAGTTAATGGATCAGGGATACCTTGAGTATGATTACGTCAGGCTCCCTATCGATGAAGTGTTGGCCGCTAGTGGGCGCTCATTAACGATAAAGCATGAGCGGTAAAAATAATTAATGCTTTACCCGTTCAGGCCGATAAATACGTCACTGACGTTGTTATTGGCAAGTCAGACCTGCGTATTGCGCCTTGCACTTAATGAGGGCCTGAATTGTTCAGCCTAAATACCAATGTGACCTCGCTACGGGTGCAGAGCAATTTGCGCAGTAGTCAGCAAGCGATTCAGACCTCTATGCAGCGGCTATCGTCGGGCTTGCGTATTAATAGCGCCAAGGACGACCCGGCCGGGCAGGCGATTGCCAATCGTATGAACGCACAAATCCGCGGCATGAATCAGGCCATTCGTAATACCAACGACGGAATATCGCTGGTGCAGACTGCCGAAGGCGCGCTGGATCAAATCAACGATAATTTGCAGCGCATTCGTGAACTGAGCGTGCAGGCCGCTAACGGTACTAACAGCAATGATGATTTGGTTTCCATTCAGGATGAGATCGACGGGCTTCTGGATGAAATAGATCGTGTAGCTGGGCAAAGTAACTTCAACGGTATTGCTCTGTTCGAGAAGCGTGACCTTAATATCCAGGTAGGGGCCAGTTCAGGCAATACCATCAGCATCCGTATGGAGAGTATGGACCGCAATGCTCTGGGGCTTAGCGGCTTCAGCGTGTTGGCTGATGGTGCCGGTACACCCAACCCGATGGAAGCGATGGACGACGCCATTAAGCAAGTGGATCGTCAGCGCAGCTATCTTGGCGCCGTGCAGAATCGCTTTGAGAGCGTCATCGACGGACTCAACAACAATATCGTCAATTTGTCAGCGGCTCAGTCGCGCATTCAGGATGCGGATTACGCCCAGGAAGTTTCCAACTTGATCCGCGCACAAATTCTCCAGCAGGCGGGCATGGCGATTCTCGCCCAGGCCAACCAGCAGCCGCAGATGATCCTGCGTTTGCTGGAAAGCTTGTAGCGTTACTCTGCCATTTTATAGACGTTATCCATTCCTTTTTTTGACCTGCCTTTCGATATTACTTTTTAGAGTGCATGCTTCTCTGCTTATACATTCCAATTTGGCATGCGTTAAGCGTTTTTTTTCGTTTGTAGTCTTGTCTGGTAATTTGCTTTGATAACGCCATTCACCCCTGAATGGCAGGAAAATAATGGCGATGGAACTTCCTCATGTGAGTGCTGCGTTAGGCGTTTTGCACCCGATTTGTATAGCCCGTGGGCGTAATGCGGAGGTTTGGGATGAATCGGGGCAGCGTTATATCGATTTTATCGGCGGTATTGGTGTTCTTAACCTTGGTCATAGCCATCCGGCAGTAGTGGAAGCCGTTCAAAGCCAGGTAGAAACGTTAATGCATTCTGCCTTTAACGCAGTGCCACATCGCGGTTACCTGTCGGTAGTAGACGCATTAAACCAGTTTGTACCGGTTTCTTATCCGCTCTCTTGTATGCTCACCAATAGTGGTGCGGAAGCAACCGAAAATGCGCTTAAAGTTGCCCGGGGTGTCACTGGACGACAAGCAGTTATAGCCTTCGACGACGCTTTTCATGGTCGAACGCTGGCTGCCTTGAACTTAAATGGCAAAGTGAAACCGTACAAGTCGGGTCTTGGCGCCTTGCCGGGCCCGGTTTACCACCTGCCGTTCCCAAGCCGTGATAGCGGCGTGACCGATGAACAGGCGCTGGCCGCGCTGGAACGGCTATTTGAAGTTGAAATACCCGCCGATGAAGTGGCCTGCATGATCGTTGAGCCTATCCAGGGAGAAGGTGGTTTTCGTCTACTGTGCCCTCAGTTCGCCAAGGCAATGCGCGAAACCTGTAATCAACACAATATCATACTGATATTTGACGAAATTCAATCAGGATTCGGGCGTAGCGGTAAGCGCTTCGGCTTTTCACATTTAGGCGTTGAGCCAGATCTGCTGTTGATGGGCAAAAGCATCGCCTCGGGGTTGCCACTGGCGGCGTTAGCGGGGCGGGTAGAGCTGATGGATGCGTTACCCAAAGGTGCACTGGGTGGTACATACTCAGGCAATGCAGTGGCATGCGCAGCAGCACTGGCCGTCATGGACATCATGCAGGAGGAGGCGTTTGCCTGCTGGGGAGAGCGGCAGGAAGCGCTGATAGTTGAGGCTTACCAAACATGGCAGTCAAGCGGCCGCTTTCCTATGCTGGGAGCCATGACGGGCGTTGGCTCGATGCGGGGCATTGTTTTTAATGATACGCAAAATGCCACAGGGGCTGAGCATCTGGCGGCTCTATTAACCGCTGGACGTAACGCCGGTGTTTTGCTGATGCCCAGCGGACGCAAACGCAATATTCTACGTTTATTACCCCCGCTCACCACCGAGCCAGAAATATTAAAAGAAGGTCTAAGCCTTATTGAACAGGCGCTGGAGACGCTAAGCGCATGATCGCCATGGAAGCCGGTGAAGGTGTTAGCGCGGTATACCAGCGCTTTCTGGAAGCCCTTAAGACACGCGGCTTCGATGGTGAGATTGCCCCTGACTACGCCCACCGCACGGTGCTGGCAACCGACAACTCGATCTATCAGCGTCTGCCCCAGGCGGCGGTGTTTCCCCGCCATGCCGAAGACCTGGAATGCCTGGCCAAACTGGCCGCTGAAGCGCCTTACCGCGAGGTGGTGTTAACGCCGCGAGGCGGCGGCACCGGTACCAACGGTCAGTCGCTCACCGATGGCGTCGTGGTGGATATCTCCAGGCACATGAATCAGGTGCTGGACATTGATGTTGAGAACCGTCGCGTACGCGTTCAAGCGGGAGTGGTGAAGGACCAGCTGAATGCCGCCTTAAAGCCCTATGGGCTGTTTTTTGCCCCGGAGCTCTCGACCTCCAATCGAGCGACCATCGGCGGCATGATCTCGACCGATGCCAGCGGCCAGGGTAGCTGCGCTTACGGAAAAACCCGCAATCACGTACTGGAACTCGACACGGTACTGCTGGGTGGCCAGCATCTACATAGCCGGGCACTCAGTGCCGATGAGGAACAGCAGGCCTGCCAGCAGGACGGTATTGTCGGGCAGGTGCACCGCACAGCGGCCAGCATTATTGATCAGCAGCGCGATCTGATTAAGGCCACCTTTCCGCCGCTTAATCGCTGCCTGACCGGTTACGACCTGGCCCACCTGCGCAACGACCAGCATGCGCTTGATCTCAACAGCCTGCTGTGTGGCTCGGAAGGCTCGCTGGGGTTTCTGAACGAAGCCGTGTTGAACGTACTGCCCATCCCCCAACACGCCACCCTGGTTAACGTGCGCTATACCCGCTTTATGGATGCGCTGCGCGATGCCAAGACACTGATGGCCAGCGCCAGGCCTGTGTCGATCGAAACCATCGACGATACGGTGCTCACGCTCGCCATGGCCGACTTTGTGTGGGACAGCGTGGCCGAGTTCTTCCCCGAGAGCGACACACCGATTCGGGGTATCAACCTGGTCGAGTTTAGCGACGACGACCCGGCTGCGTTGGCCGAACAGGTTGAGGCCTTTACCCGTCACTTGAACCAGGATGCCACGGTCACGCGATTGGGCTATACCCTGGCCGAAGGCCGTGAGCAGATCAGCACGGTTTACGGCATGCGCAAACGCTCGGTGGGCCTTTTGGGCAATGTGCAGGGTGAGAAGCGCCCACTGCCGTTTGTTGAAGATACCGCCGTACCACCAGAACATCTGGCCGACTTTATTAGCGAGTTCCGCGCCGCGCTGGACGCGCGAGGGCTCGCTTACGGCATGTTTGGGCATGTTGATGCGGGGGTACTGCATGTGCGCCCCGCGCTGGACATGAAAGACCCGGTCCAGGAAGCGCTGATTCGGGACATCTCCGATGAAGTCGCCGCCCTGACCCAAAAATACGGCGGGCTGTTGTGGGGTGAGCACGGTAAAGGGGTACGCTCCGAATATGCGCCCAGGTTTTTTGGCGAGCTCTACCCCAGCCTGCAGCGGGTCAAGGCCGCGTTTGACCCGTTTAACCAGCTTAACCCTGGCAAGATCGCTTCACCGGCAGAAGACGGCGCGCTGATCGCCAAAGACAGCGACCCGAACCTGCTAAGGATTGACGCCGTGCCGATGCGCGGCCAGTTGGACCGCACCATTGATGAGCGCGCCTGGCAGGCCTATGACGCAGCGGTGTACTGCAACGGTAACGGCGCCTGCTACAACTACGATGTGGACGACCCCATGTGCCCGTCGTGGAAGGCGACCCGCGACCGTATTCACTCGCCCAAGGGGCGCGCCAGCCTGATGCGTGAATGGCTGCGCCTGCAGTCCCAGGCGGGCATCGACGTGGTTGAGGAGTCGCGCAAGAAAAAGGCGGAAGGCCGATGGGGCTTTGTTAAACACTTCCCGAAACGCCTGGCGAACACGCTCAGCCGCCAGCAGCATCATGACTACTCTCGCCAGGTCTACGACGCCATGGCAGGCTGCCTGGCGTGCAAGTCCTGCGCGGGGCAGTGCCCCATCAAGGTCAATGTGCCGCAGTTCCGTTCGCAGTTTTTAGAGGTCTATCACGGACGCTATTTACGCCCCCTGCGCGACTACGTGATGGGCAGCACAGAGTTCATGCTGCCCACGCTGGCCCGGGCAGCGCCGCTGTATAACGCCGTGATGGGCCAGCACTGGGTGGAAACGCTGATGCGTCGTAGTGTGGGCATGAGCGACTCGCCACTGCTCTCCCGCGCCAGCGTTAAAAAGCAACTGCGTGCCTGGGGCGTGGCGGAAGCCACGCCCACCTCGCTTGCTCTGCTCACCGACCCGCAGCGCGCCCAGAGCGTGATTGTGGTTCAGGATGCGTTCACCACCCATTTTGAAGCCAAACTGGTCATGGACGTGGTCGAACTGCTTTCACGGCTCAACCTGCGCGTGTTTGTGATGCCCTATAGTGCTAACGGCAAACCGCTACACGTCCAGGGCTTTTTGGGCGCGTTTGAGCGTACGGCCGAAAAGCAGGCCAAGCGGCTGCGCGCCTTAAGCGAGTTTGAGGTACCCATGGTGGGGATCGACCCGGCGATGACGCTGACCTACCGTCAGGAGTACGTGAAAGCGCTGGGGCCAGACGCCGTGCCCGAGGTATTGATGCTGCAGGAGTGGCTGGCTATCCGGCTGCCCTCCCTGGCGCCCCGACCGCTAACGCCCAATGCCCCCGGCTTTAAGCTGCTTTCGCACTGCACCGAAAAAACCAACGCCCCCGGAAGCCCGAAGGCATGGCAGCAGGTGTTTGCCGCGTTCGGCCTGCCGTTGGAGTTGGTCAATACCGGCTGCTGTGGAATGTCCGGCACCTACGGTCATGAGACGCGCAACGCCGAAACGTCCAAAACGATTTACGCCCAATCCTGGCAACCCCAGGTCGAGGCAGAGGAAAACACCGACAGGCTACTGGCCACGGGGTATTCGTGCCGCAGCCAGGTGAAGCGTTTTTCGCATATAAGCTTACAACACCCCCTTCAAGCACTATTAGTGCAGCTGAAATCGAGCATTCCTTTTCACCGTAACAATATGCATAGAGAGCTGTGAAATGACCCAGTCCGTGTTTTTAGCCACCAATGCTATTCGAGACCGTTTCTCCAAAGCCATGTCGGCGATGTACCAAACGGAAGTCCCCCAATACGGCACGCTACTAACGTTGGTTGAGCAGGTGAATCAGGAGACGCTTAGCCAGCAGCCAGAGTTACGCCGTCGACTGGAGACCCAGGGCGAGCTTGCGCGCCTGAGCGTAGAACGCCACGGAGCGATTCGCGTGGGTTCAGCCGCAGAGCTATCCACGCTGCGCCGCTTATTTGCCGTGATGGGCATGTATCCGGTGGGCTATTACGATCTTTCTGAAGCTGGGGTGCCGGTTCACTCCACCGCGTTTCGCCCTATTGAGGATGATGCGCTGGCCTGTAACCCGTTTCGTATTTTTACCTCGCTGCTGCGCCTGGAACTTATCGATAGTGCGCTGCTGCGCCAGCGTGCTGAGGAAATCCTCGCCCAACGGGATATTTTTACGCCCAACGTGCATGAGCTGATTGAACGCTTTGAGTCTCAAGGCGGATTAACCTCTGAGGAAGCAGATCAGTTTGTTACCGAGGCCTTGGAAACGTTTCGTTGGCACCAGGATGCCACGGTCGATCTGGATACTTATCAAGCGCTGAGCGATGAACACCGCCTGATCGCCGATGTAGTGTGCTTTCGTGGGCCGCATATCAACCATTTAACGCCGCGCACGTTGGATATCGATGAAGTGCAGCGCCGCATGCCAAGCGTCGGTATGAACCCGAAGGCCGTCATCGAAGGCCCGCCGCGCCGTGAAGCGCCCATTTTGCTGCGTCAGACAAGCTTTAAAGCGTTAGAGGAGTCGATCCGCTTTGCAGGCGATACCCAAGGTACACATACCGCCCGCTTTGGTGAAATTGAGCAGCGCGGTATGGCATTAACGCCGAAAGGGCGCGCGCTTTATGATCAGCTGCTTAACGAAGGCCGCAAGCAAGCCATCGGGCTGGATAACAACGCTCACCAAGCCGTTATGGATAAGGTCTTTACCACCATGCCGGACAGCGATGAGGCAATGCGCCGCGAAGGTCTGGCCTACTTCCACTATCACCTCACAGAAGCCGGAAAAGCTGCTATAGGTGATGCCAGTACCGATATAGACGCCCTAATTGCCAAAGGTCTGGTGGAAGCACAGCCGATTACCTATGAAGACTTCTTGCCGGTCAGTGCGGCGGGTATCTTCCAGTCAAACCTGGGCGGCGGCGAAAACGAAGCCTATGCTGGCAATGCCAATCGTGAAGCGTTTGAAGAGGCGTTAGGCACCCCGGTGACTGATGAACTGGCGCTTTATGCCGAGCGGGAACAGGCTTCCAAACAGCGCGTGTTGGCGTCATTAGCGATTTAATCCGCTTTTCAGTATGCGGTGATGCTCAGGCTGCCTAATCGGTGGTCTGAGTTGTTGATACACGGTCGCCGTTATATGCTCCACAAACCGGCGTACTTTACCCAGCTCACCCAGGTGCTCAGGGTAGACAAGATAATACGCGCTGTCGCTGCGTAGCCGGTGCGGCCAAGCGAGGATTAACTGCCCGGCGGCCAACTCTTCATCCACGGTAAAGTGAGGCACTAAGGCAACGCCGCCGCCGGCCATGGCGGTGCGTACCAGCATGGGAAAGGTTTCAAAGCGGGTGCCGTGGTAGCTGCGATCAGTGGCGATCTCTTGACCTGCAAACCAGTGGTGCCAGGCATCCGGACGGGTAGACAGGTGAAGTAGTGGCAGCTGGGCCAAGTCGCTCGCAGTATGGATGGGGTGTCGAGCCAGAAGCGATGGGGCGGCAACCGCGACCATCTCCTCATCCACCAGCTTATGGCAGGCAAGGTTAGGCCAACTACCGTGACCGTAAAACAACGCAATATCAATATCCTGCTGCTCAAGATCAAAGTCTTCCACCCGGTCGTGAAATTCCAGACTAATGCCCGGATTGGCGGCTAAAAAGGGGGGAAGCTTGTCCGCTAGCCAGCGGCTGCCAAAGCTTGGCAGGGTGGCCACTTTAAGTACTTCACTGTTGCCGCTATAGGTCATGATGGTGTGGGTCGACATCTCAATCTGGGCGAGCACCTTGCGCACGTCGCTTAAAAAGATGGCGCCCTCTGGCGTGAGTACAAGCGTGCGTCTTACGCGGCGAAATAGCTTATGTTGCAATGCTGATTCAAGGTGGGCGACCTGCTTGCTGACAGCACTTTGGGTCAGGCTCAGCTCATCGGCCGCCCGGGTAAAGCTCATATGACGTGCTGCCGCCTCAAAGCACTGCATGGCGGCGGTTGAAGGAAGGTTGCGTGAGGCCAAGGGGATGCTCCTGATAACCTGTGAATCACCCCGGTGGCCAAGCACCGGAGTGATGTAAAGATGATCATAACTCATGAAGCGAGTGGCTGGGCATCCTGGAAAATATCCTTTCGGCGTGATTGCCACCAGCCAACGGCTGCCATGGCAATTAAGCCCAAACCGCTGGTCATGAGTTCGGGCACGACCATGGCAAGCCCGGCTGCCAAGAGTACTAGACGCTCCCATACGCGTGAATCGCGTACAAAGTAACCCAGCAAGGCGCTGCTGACTCCCATGATGCCTAACAATGAGAAGGCCAACGCACTGATCAGCCCAAGCGGTGTGGGGTCTACCAATACCAGCATAGGGTTATAGATAAACGCGTAGGGGATAATAAAGGCCCCAATGGCCAGTTTAACGGCAGTAAACCCAGTTTTCATCGGGTTAGCTTGGGCGATGCCTGCGCCAGCAAAGGCAGCCAGGCACACCGGCGGGGTGATGTCCGCGATGATGCCGAAGTAAAATACGAACAGGTGCACCGCCATGGGCGGCAGGCCAAACTCGTTGATTAATGCCGGTGCCGCGATGGTGGCGGTAACCACATAGTTGGCTGTGGTGGGTAGTCCCATGCCCAGCACGATACAGGCGATCATGGTGAACAGCAGGGCGAGTATCAACACACCGTCAGCTAAACTGATAATACCAGCGGCAAATTTCGCACCCATGCCAGTCATGCCCACTACGCCTGCAATGATGCCCGCACAAGCCACGGCGGCAATGACCGGTAAAGCCACGCGAGCCCCTTGTTCGAAGATATTTAGAATACCTTTCAATGAGGGCCTGGTCTCTTTACGCACAAAGCTCACCGCAAAGGCGCAAGCGATGCCCAGTAACGCCGCTCGCTGAGCCGTAAACCCAATGCTGATCGTGGTTACAATAACGAGCAGCGGCAGCAGCATATAGCCTTTTTCCAGCAGCAGTTTACGCTTGCTGGGCAACTGGTCTTTGGGAAGCCCCAGAATGCGGTGACGTTTGGCTTCAAAGTGAACGCCAATAAAGATACCGGTAAAATAGAGGATGGCAGGAATTAGTGCGGCGAACATGATCTCTCGGTAAGAGACGCCAACGTATTCCACCATAATGAAGGCGGCTGCCCCCATTAGCGGCGGCATAATCTGTCCTCCAGTGGAGGCAGAGGCTTCAATAGCGCCTGCTACTTCAGGCTTGAAGCGTGCATTCTTCATCATGGGGATAGTAAACGAGCCAGAAGCTACGGTATTACCAATCGAGCTGCCGGAAATCATGCCTTGTAGTGAGCTAGCCATGACGGCTGCTTTACCTGCTCCGCCGGTAAAACGGCCGGTGGCTGCAAAAGCCAAATCATTAAAAAAGCGGCCTACGCCGGTATGCATTAACACAACGCCGAAGAATAAAAACAGGAAGATAAAGCGCGCCGATATTTGCAGAGGTGTGCCAAACACACCGCTTTCTCTAAACCATAAATACGGCGAGATTTGCTCAAGTGCAAAACCCGGATGGGAGAGTAAAGGGCTCGGAATCAGGTTGCCAAATAGCGCGTACAAAATCGCTAATGCTGCCATGATAACAATAGGCATGCCGACTGTACGGCGGGTCGCTTCCAGAACAAACAGTACGCCCAGAACGGCTATGATGAGATCAAACGTAGAGTAACCAGTAATGCGAGCGCGCAGCACCTCTTCGTAAAAGATGATTTTATAATAGGCCGCAAACGTCGCTGCAAAGGCCAGCACGATGTCGTACCAGGGCACGCCATGGCGAGGACTAGTGCCACGTGTGGCAGGAAATAGGATGAATATCATCCCAAGGGCCATGCCTAGGTGAACAGCACCTTGCTGCTGCGAAGGAAGCGTGCCGAAATAAGCTGTGTACAGATGGAAGCAGGTGAGTGATACGCCCATTAATGTAATGAGCCATGCCCATTTGCCTAATTGTAGCGGCGAGCGTATCTGAGACTCACGATCATATTTCTCTAATAGAGATGCTTCGTCAGGAGTTTTTTTTTATCCACGATTAAGCCTCATGCGGATGACGCCGCTGGTTTACCCAGCGGCGGGAAGGGGTCACAAATTAATCAGTCAGATCGCTCAAGCTTTCAATCTTGGAGCGCTCGCGAGTGACAATCTGGATGACTTCTGGATAGATATGGCCGATAAACGCGACATTACCGATAGCGCCACCGTCGAACTCTCCACGGCCTTCTGCTGCATCTTGAGCGGGCGCGTGAACTGTCATTCCAAGATCCATACTATTGTCGCGAATGCTCACCAGGTTCTCGATCGAGGCTCCGGTTTCGATGTTGGTGAAGTTCTGGCCTTCGAGGTAACGGTTCCAGATAGTCGCCATCTCGCCACCCAGCGGGTAGTAAGTACCGCCTTGACTACCGGTACCCAAGACGAATTCACTTTTAGGCTCAATATCGCCCAGTTCAGCCACGGGGTTATCGACAGTCAGCCCTTGCTCTTCATAATAGCGTTTGGCGCCAGGATGAATAGGCAGGCCCTCAGAACCGTTTAAGGCATTTTCCAGGGTCATGAATGCCGATTGAGCGTGTGTGTTCTCTTCAGCATGCTCATGCATCAAACGCGCCAGCTCATAGCCTAGTTCTTCATCAATAGTCTGAGTATTGCCGACCAAAACAGCATAGGCCGTGATGGTTTCTACATCCTCATCCTGAAAGTCGTAGCTGCCTGCCGGAATGGTGAAGCGTTTATAGGCACTATTGGCTTCGATGTAATCAATTGCCTCATCACTTAAGCTCAATAATCGCGCATCACCACTCGAGGCTTGCAGGTTTTCAATGCTGCCTGAGGGTAAGCCAAGAATGCCAATCGAAATATCAATGTTGCCGTCTTGTACGCCATCAAGTGCCGCGCCAAAGCCCTCTTGATACGTGCTGTATTTTTCGCTGCCTATACCGTAGGCATCAAAGAGCAGCTGGGAAACGCCTTGCGTTGTACTGGCAGGAGGCCCAATAGCGATATTAGGCTTACTGTCGCTACTACATCCCGCTAGTAAAAGACCGACGCTTAAGCCACAGCAAACCTTGGACAGTGGGGATTTCATATTAACTCCTGCTAATGAAATTATTTTTAATAGTTAAGTAACGCCCCATTGCCAAGTCGAATCTTCGATTAATGAGTGAAGAGCGACTAAACGAAAACGTGGGCGAAAATAGACTGGCTATTGTTCACATACCTGGGGCAGCAGACAAAAGAAATTAAGTTGCGTACGCATTCCTTTTTTTCATAGTAAGAGTAAAAATGGCTTGTCAGCTAATTAGAAAAATGTCAGGTAGGTGAAATTAGATTATATAAGCCACATACATATTAGGGAAAGGTGTGAGTTGATCGTGGTAAACGTTAAGGTTACTTTGCATTCTTCGTATTCAGTGAGGGAATGCATGGCCTTATATAAGACCATGCATATTTTTGTCGGATAAGCAGGATTTGCTATGAAACTAGCCGTCAATAATCCCTTGCTCACGCGCCATGGCAAACGCTGCTTTGGGGCCATCCCAGAGTGAGGGTAGCAGAATCAGCGATACCGGCACGGCGGTAATCACGATGAATTGCTGCAGCGCGGCGATCTGTCCTTCACGCATGGCCAGCAGCACCGCAGCCATGATCGTCATGATCACGCCCCAGAAGGCGCGTAGAAATGGGCTGGGCTCGTCGTGGCCAGCACCGACCATGGCAATGGAATAACTCATGGAGTCGCCGGTGGTGGCCACGAAGATGGTTGTCAGCAGCAGGATCGCCAGCGCCATCCAGGTGCCGCCGGGCAACGCCTGGGCCAAGGTAAGCGTGGCGATGTCGAACTGAAAGTTCGTCAGCGCATCGGTCAGATCGATCGCGCCGGTCAGCTGGTAGTAAATACCCGAGCCGCCCAGCAGCGTGAACCAGACCGTGGTGGCGATGGGGGCGATGACCGCCACGGCCAGAATCATCTCGCGAATGGTGCGCCCGCGGGAGATACGCGCCACGAAGATCGCCATCAAGGGCGCAAAAGCGATGAACCAGGCGTAGAAAAACACGATCCACCACTGCATCCAATCCGCCGGTGCGGTTTCCGCGGTGGTGGTGACCATCTTGAAGAAGTCGTCCAGATACGTGCCCATGCCGGCAAAGTAGCTGTTGAACAGAAACAGTGTCGGCCCGAACAAAAAGATGCCCGCGCCGATGCCCAGCGCCAGCATGACATTGAAGCGGCTCAAGAGCTGCATGCCCTTGTGCACACCGCTGACCGCAGAAAGCACGTACACCATGCCCAGGGTTGCCAGAACCAAAAGCCGGGTAACGAAGGTGTTGGGCAGCCCGAACAGCACCTCGAGGCCATGGCTGACCTGGGTGGCCAGAAAACCGACCGGCCCGACGGTACCCGCCACCACCGCCAGTACGCAGCAGGTATCCACCACGCCACCCAACGGACCACGCATCACGCGCTCGCCGAATAACGGGTAAAGCAGGGTACGTGGTTGCAGCGGCTGGCCTTTCACGTAGTGGGCATGGGCCAGCACAATCGCGGTGAGCGAACCCAGAATTGCCCAGCCGACGAACCCCCAGTGGGTGAACGACTGCGCCAGCGCCCCGGGCACCGCGGCGGCCACGCCCGGGGCGGTATCGAAGGTGGGCGGCACGTTCACGAAGTGATAGATCGGCTCACCGGCGGCGAAAAAGACGCCACCACCGCCCAGCAACGTACACAATATGATCGAAAGCCACTTGAAAGTACTCAGCTCCGGTGCATCCAGGTTGCCGATCTTGGCGTTGCCGGCCGGGCTCAGCGCAAGCCCGATGGCGATAAAGAACGTCAACAGCATCAGAAACTGGAAGTAAGTACCGAAGGTCAGCGCGCTCCAAGCAAAACCCTGGCTGATCGAGTCGGCGACAAGGTCCAGGTCGTAAAAGGAAAGCGCTAGAAAAAGCACGATAAAGCCAATGCTTAGCGTGAGTACGATGGGATCGCCAAGCGAAGAATGCTTATGGCTTTCAGCACCGGAGGTTGGTTGGTTCATCAATAAGAACACCTTGGGTGGGACATGAGGAAACAGCGCAAATGCGGAAAGCGCAGCAAAAAAAAAGCGCCATTCATTGAATGGCGCGAGGACAGGAAACTGGCGCTAGTATATCGTGCCACTAGACTAAAGTCGAACGCGATTAAGGGGGAGACTTAAAACGGGAGCTGGAAAACAGGCCAATGCCCCCTATTGAAGCACTGCAAAAACCGCGACGGTGCTTCTATTGGCGGGCCATTCACACCCATCGTCGCTTTTTTGCTACCAGTGGTACAGCAACGAGGCGCTGGTGGTGTTATCGGTACGTTCGCTGGCATCATCCGGCGGTTGAGAGTTGTGCTTAACCTCATGCGACAAGCGTAACGACATGCGAGCGTTGAGCCGTGCAGTGAGCGCCGTTAGCGATCTGCCTGTGGTGTTTTTATCGGTATATTCCACCGACATTTCCTGATCAATATCGGCGTAGTCCGAAAAGCTCCAGTGATAGGCCAGGGCGGTATAGGCAACCGCGAGCTGTTCGTTATCATCGTCGCGCAGGCGGTCATTACGGTAACCTGGGCCTGCCTCAAGTGAGAGTGAATGGCGCGAGCCTTCTAACAGCTGGCGCCCATACCCGCCAATCACGGAAAGTTGCTGGTCGTAGCCCGCAAAGCGATCTTTCTCCCAGCGGGCAAATCCAAATACATAGTGCGGGCCTTTAAAATCGTAGCGCTCGCGGGCAGCGAGCAAATATTGCTCGGCGCTGGTTTCGCCATCCTTACTCACGTTCCGCACCTCGCCGCGGAGCGAGTGAATAAAATTGCCGGTTAGCCAAGTCAGGCGGGTTTTGCCAATCAGTGTCTGGCTATTGGTGTTGCCAGAAAGGTGCGTAAAGCCAAGTTCAGCGTCGCCGCTAAAAATCGGCGCGTCGTCGGTAGGCGGCGGAGGTGCATAAAAAGGATTAGCGACCGCAGGACTGATAAGCACAACGCTTAAAAAAGCAGTACTGGCAAACAGGTAACTGCTCGACGAAATAACGCGTTTAAATATGCTGAACACCCAGCGCCTCCCTAATGACATAAAAGATGGCGATTAACGCCCCCTTACCGCGCATGTCATAATGACGCTGTCGCGCACTTTGAGTTCCACCATGACTAATTCCCGCCCCCGTACCTTAGCTGAATTACAGCGCTGGCGCCGTACGCGTACTAAACGGCGTTGGTATAAACGCAGTTTCCGTTTGCAAGTGATGTTGCTGGTGGGGTTGCTGCTGGCCGGCATGCTACTGGCTCAGGGGGCATATCTCAATCATCGTAAGGCCGATATCATCAATCATCAAATGGGTGAGCGGGCGTTGGCGGTGGCGAAAACAGTGGCCGGTATACCCCAAATCGTTAGCGCCTTCGCGACGCCCGACCCGGCGATGATTATTCAGCCACTGGCAGAACGGGTGCGTATAGAAACCGGAGCGCGCTATGTGGTCGTGGGTAATGCGCAGTCGATCCGCTATTCACACCCCGTGCCTGAGCGCCTTGGCGAGGCGATGGTGGGCGGCGATAACGACCAGGCGCTGATTTATGGGCAGTCCTACGTGTCCGAGGCGACCGGCACGTTAGGCACCGCCATGCGCGGAAAAACACCCGTTTGGGATGACGAGGGCAATATTATCGGGCTCGTTTCCGTCGGCTTTATGATGGATCGGGTCGAGATGGATGTTGCCCGTTACACAAGCTTTGGTTGGGCACTGGTCGGGCTGATGATTGTGCTGGGGTTTGCCGGGGCATACTGGCTTTCCCAGCATCTTAAAAAGGTCATTCTGGGTCTGGAGCCTTATGAAATCGCCCGCTTGGCGATGGAAAAAGAGGCGATCCTGCAGTCCATTCACGAGGGTATTCTGGCCGTCAACCGGGATGGCCACATCACGCTGGTCAACCAGCAGGCCAAGCGCTTTCTCAACCTGCCCGATGAGCACGTCATACTGGGGCTGCCGATTCAGGACGTAGTGCCTAACACCCGTTTACTGGAAGTGCTGAAGCACGGTGAGCAGGAGTTTGACCAGCAGATGTGGCTGGGCGATCACCCGGCCATCGTCAATCGGGTGCCCATTCTGCATGAGGGTGAAATTGAAGGGGCCGTGGCCACGTTTCGTAGCCGCCGCGAAATCGTTGATCTTTCCCAGGCGCTTACCCAGGCAAGCCGCGATGTGGATATGCTGCGTGCCCAGGCGCATGAGTTCTCCAATAAGCTCTATACCATTTCAGGGCTCCTCCAGCTTGAGCGCATCGATGAAGCGCTGGCGCTGATTCATCAGGAAACCGAGCGGGCTCAAGCTCAAATGAGTTTTTTGATGCGCCATGTTGCCGACACGGTGCTCAGTGGTACGTTGCTGGGTAAGCTTACCCGGGCGCGCGAGCTGGGCGTAACGCTTGAGATCGACGAGCAGAGCTCGCTCTCCTGCCCACTCACGCCCACTGGGCAAGAAGTCATGATGAGCGTGGTCGGTAATCTACTGGATAATGCTTGCCATGCCGCGCTTAATGGCCCGAATAGCAGTATGCCCAGCGTGCGGCTGTTTTTCACCGATCTGGGGGAGCAATTGCTGCTCGAAGTAGAGGATAATGGGCCAGGCGTGCTCCCCGAACATGCTGAATCAATATTCGAGGAGGGCTTTTCTACCAAAACGGGCAAGCACTGCGGTATCGGCCTGGCGCTGGTGGCAAGGTTGTGTCGCCAGCATGGCGGAGCCATCACGCTTGAGGAGAGCGAGCTGGGCGGAGCCTGCTTTATTGCGGTACTGGACCGCTCGCTATGCGCTGAACCTGATACGCACGACTCACCATAATAATGACGACCGTAAGAGGAGTGAGCATGTCTGCAGCTCAATACGGCATTCTGATTGTCGAAGATGATTTTCGCATTGCCGATATTCATAAAGCGTTTATTGAACAGGACGAAGGCTTTTATATCGCAGGCGTTGCTCGTAACGGCAGCGAAGCCAAGGCGTTAATGGCGGAACAGGCTGCCGCTATCCACCTGGTATTGCTGGACGCCTATCTGCCTGATGTAGAAGGGCTGGAGCTTCTATGGGCGATCAGGCGTGACTACACCCATGTGGATATTGTGATGGTCACTGCCGCCCGCGAGGTAGAAACCATCAGCGAGGCGCTGCGTGGAGGCGTATTTGATTATCTGATCAAACCGATTGAAGCTGCCCGCATGGAGCAGATGCTGGCTCGTTTTCGTCGCGAGCGCGAAGTGCTTTCAGGGCGTAACGAGATGAACCAGGACGAGCTGGATCACGTGTTTAAAAGACTGCAGCCAGGCGAGGCGCCGCGCCCGACGCCCAGCGCGCTGCCCAAAGGCATCGACCGGCTAACGCTGCGCCGAGTGGGGGAGGCCATGGCCGCTGAGGCGACGCCGCTAACCGCCATGCAGGTTGCCCGCATTATGGGGGCTAGCCGCTCAACCGCTCGACGCTACCTGGAGTTTCTGGTGGCTGAACAAAGAGTCAGTGCCGAACTTGGCTACGGTGATGTGGGTCGGCCAGAGCGGCGCTATCAGCTGCTTGAGGCCGCCCATAGCTGGCTTAAGTCGCTTTAGGTTGGCTGGTTAACGTGTCTGTGAACAAAATGAACAAAATGAACAAAATGCCCACAAAGAACATTTTGTTTTTTATGTTCACAAGCTTGTCGTAAAGGCCCAGCGCTTCTAACGTTCGCGGCGTAACCACGACATAATAACAGTGGACCACACAACAACATTTATATGTGGAGAACGCCAAATGACCGTACTTTCCTTGAAGCGCTTAGCCGTGATCGCTCTACCGATGGCTGCCCTGGCAGGCATGACGACCTCCGTTCAGGCACAAGAGTGGACACCGAGCAAATCGGTTGAGTTCGTGGCACCCGCCAACCCGGGTGGCGGCTGGGATACGCTGGTACGCACTGTATCGCGCGTTATTCAGCAAGAAGGGCTTGCTGACGAGAACTATGCTGCTATCAACGTACCAGGCGGCGGCGGTGCCGTGGCTTGGGCGCAAATCGCTCGTGATAGCGGCAATCCGCACAAGCTGTTTGCCACCAGCCCGCCGATCATTCTGGTGCCTCTGGCCGGTGCCTCACGCTATGACCACACTGATTTCACGCCGGTTGCTCGCCTGATCACTGACTACTCCATTGTGCTGGTGTCGGCGGACTCTGAGTACGAGACGATCAATGACCTGTTTGATGCGCTCAAGGAAAATCCTGGCTTAAGCGTAGGCGGCGGCAGTGCACCTGGCTCCATGGATCATATCTCTATTGCGGGCCTGGCATCCGCAGCGGGCCTTGAGGCATCAAGTGTCAACTACATTCCGTTCTCCGGCGGTGGCGATGCCATGACCAACCTGATGGGCGGTCATATCGAGGCGGTGATTACCGGTGCCGGTGAGTCGGTGGGGCAACTGGGTGAAGGCAGCCAGATCCGTGCGCTAGGTGTCTCTTCACCGGAGCGCCTGGGTGGCGGTCTGGCCGAAGTGCCGACCTATCAAGAGCAGGGTGTGGATTACACCTTCGATATTTGGCGCGGCATAATGGGCACCCCGGATATGCCGGAAGAAGCAGTGACCTACTATCAGGACCTGTTTGCCGAAATGCTCGAAACTGATGGCTGGCAGGAAGCTCGCGACCAGTTGGGTTGGATCGATGCCTACCAGAACAGTGAAGAGTTCGGTGTCTTCCTTGATGAGCAGCAAGCGCAGTTCAGCGGCGTGTTAAGCGAATTGGGCCTACTGCGTCAATAAATAACCTATAGTGCTATAGCGTGTTATCCCGGTGGCCTCGTTGTGCCGCCGGGAATGCCTGTTCGTGACGATTAGGTACGTGCTCCTCGGAGAAACTCCAATGACGAAATTAAATACCAATCAGTGGTTAGCGCTGGTGTTGGCATTAGTGGCGGCTGCGTATATCGCCATGGCATGGCAAATCCCTACCTTTCCCTTGCCGCGGCCGGTCGACTCTGACCTGTTCCCTAAAGTGCTCGGCTTTTCGCTGCTGATTCTCTCCGTGTTTCTGTTTTTCGAGAAACCCTCACCGCTTGCCGGTGCCGATGAGATTGATCACGACGCGCAACAAGGCCCGCTGCTGATGACGCCATGGGGACGCGTGATTGTTACGTCACTGGCCATTGCCGCGTATGCGCTACTGCTGGTGCCATTGGGGTTTGTACTGGCCTCAACGCTTTTGTGCACGGGGTTAACGGCTTACTACGGCTATCGTCGTCATGTGGTCAATCTGGTGACATCGCTAGGGGTGGTGCTGGCGCTGTATCTGACGATGACACAGGTGATGGACGTTTACTTGCCGACCGGTGTTATCCCTTTCTAACGCCGACTTGCTAATGCCTCCTGCGCCGTTTCTGGGCTGGTTTTTAAGCTGGTTTTTAAGCTAGTTTTTAAGAGAGTAGATCCCATGGATGCCTTAAATAATTTGATGTACGGCTTCGGCATCGCGCTTGAGCCTATCAATATCGCTTACGTATTTGCCGGTGTGTTTGCCGGTACGATTATCGGCATGCTGCCCGGCCTTGGGCCGATCAGCGCGCTGGCTTTAATGATTCCTATCACCTTTGCCATGGAGCCTTCATCCGGCTTGATCCTAATGGCAGGGGTGTACTATGGCGCCATTTTCGGTGGTTCCACCTCCTCTATCCTGCTCAATGCCCCGGGCGTTGCAGGTACGGTCGCCACGTCTTTTGATGGCTACCCAATGGCCAAAAAAGGCATGGCGGGTAAAGCGCTGGCCATTGCCGCCTACTCCTCGTTTGTGGGGGGGACCATCTCGGTTATCTTCTTGATGCTGGTCGCGCCCTTGCTCTCCAAGGTAGCGGTCAGCTTTGGCCCTGCTGAGTACTTTGCATTAATGGTGCTGGGCTTAACCGCCGTGGTCTCATTGTCGGATAAGTCGCTGATCAAAGGCCTCATCGCCGCTGTGGTCGGGGTGATCATCTCGATTGTGGGCATCGACCTGCAAACCGGTACCGAGCGCTTTACCTTTGGCTCTATTCAACTGCTGGATGGCATCGACTTCCTGGTCGTGGCATTGGGTATCTTTGCGTTAGCCGAAGTGTTCTACATGCTGCTGCGCGGCGGTGGCGGTAAAGAAGCCCCGCGTAATGCCATTGGTTCGTTAAAACTCACTCGAAGTGAAGTAAAAGAGATTGCAGGCCCTGTCAGCCGTAGCTCTGTACTTGGGTTCTTTACTGGCGTACTGCCGGGCGCGGGGGCGACGATTGGCTCGTTTCTGGGCTACAGCATGGAAAAGCGTCTTGCCAAAGACGGTGACACCTTCGGTAAGGGTAATATTAAAGGCGTTGCGGCGCCGGAAGCAGCCAACAACGCGGCGTGTACCGGCTCGTTTGTACCGCTTTTAACCTTGGGTGTACCGGGCTCGGGCACCACGGCGGTACTGCTGGGTGCGCTACTGGTGATGGGGGTTACACCAGGCCCGATGATGCTTGAGCAACGCCCGGATGTGTTCTGGGGTGTGGTAGCCAGTATGTATATCGGCAACATCTTCCTGCTGGTCTTGAACCTGCCGCTGATCCCGCTGATTGCCAAAATCCTCGACCTGCCCAAGCCGCTGCTGCTCTCACTGATTCTGATTTTCTGCATGATCGGCGTGTATGGCATGAGCTTTAGCGTGTTTGATCTGTTGCTGCTGTTGGGCTTTGGCCTGTTGGGCTTGGGCATGCGTCTGTTTGGCTTCCCGGCGGCGCCGCTGATCCTGGCGTTGATTCTGGGCAATATCATGGAAGAATCCATGCGCCGTGCGCTGCAGATCTCTGGCGGTGACTGGATGACGTTTATTGATAAGCCAATCTCGCTCTCTCTGCTGCTGATTGCCCTGCTGTCGCTGGGTCTGCCGCTGCTGAAGAAGCGTCGCAAGCGCGCTATTGCCGAGTAGACGGTATCGTCTCAACATTGGACGCGTGGCTGATAAGCGCCCTGGGTAACCCAGGGCGCTTTTTTTAAGCGCTAGCGCTGCGTTGGCGCTGCTCTTCGGCAGCTTCACGAAGGCGCTCCATGGTGATTTCCTGAACGGCGCCATGGCTGCTTCGGATATGCGACCCCAGGCGTTGGGCGGCGAGCTGAGCATCGTTTTCGTCAAGAGCCGTCAGAATGGCGGCGTGTTCGCGATAGGTGGCATCAACCCGGTCATCGCGGGTGAAGTCCAAGCGTCGAATGACGCGCAGGCGCTCGGTAATTTCACGATGAATACGGCTCATCTCCTGATTGCCAGCGGCCACCACTAAATCGCCATGGAAACTTTCATCCAGTGCACGAACCGTACTGCCCACCGCCCGATCAGCGTGGCTGGCGGGATTCCAGATATCGCGTAAAGTTCGCAGCACCAGCGGCTTTTCAGGCAGGGCACAAAGCTTGTGAACGGCCGCCTGTTCCAGAGTAATGCGTAGGTCGTAGAGTTCAGCGATCTTCTGGAAGTCCAGCGGCTTCACCTGCCAGCCGCTGCGAAAGAGCACATCGACATACCCCTCTCGCTGGAGCTGAAAAAGCGCTTGGCGCACCGGGGTTCGGCTTGCCTCCAGCCGGTCACCGATATCGCCTTCGCTAAATTTATCGCCGGGAAGAAGGCGAAACTCGAAAATATCGTCTTTCAACGCATCGTAGACACGGTCAGCGATGGATGATTTACGCAACGCCATGGCAATAGGCCTTATTGAGAGAGGCCGCCGCATGATGCGGCGGCACGCCAGCAGCAATGTGAATGCCTTAAACTTCAATACTCAGCAGCGGCTCCCCTGGCGTTACCGCTCGGCCCGTGGTGACGTGCATAGCGCTTATTGTGCCAGAGTGTGTCGCCATGACTTCAAATTCCATCTTCATGGCTTCAACAATCACTAACGGATCGCCTTTGATGACGTTATCGCCGGGTTGCACAAGGCACTTCCAGATATTGCCCGCAATCTCGGCACTGATCAGCTCGCCATAGCCAGCCAGGTCATCCGCCTCTGCGGGGGGCGGTGCTTTGGCCAAACGGTCCAGAGCCTTCTCTTCGCTTTCACGCCATAGCGCCACCTCTTTCGCGTAGGCATCCTGTTGAAGGGCGCGAAATTCGGCGATGGCCTGCTGGTTGACATCTAAAAATGCCTGGTGTGATTTCAGGTCAAACGTATCTTCCTCGATCTCGATAGCTAGCTTACCCGCCCTAAACTGATCGCGCAGGTTATCCAGTTCATCCTCGCTGACCGGGTAGTAGCACACTTGATCGAAAAAGCGCAGTAGCCAGGGAGCGCCTTCTGAAAACTGTTTGTTTTTTAGATGCTTGTTCCAGATGGGCAGGGTGCGCCCCACCAGCTGGTAGCCGCCGGGCGAGTCCATGCCGTAAATGCACATATAAATGCCGCCGATGCCGACCGTGCCTTCGGCGGTATAGGTGCGCGCCGGGTTGTATTTGGAGGTCAGCAGTCGATGCCGAGGGTCCAGGGGCACGGCGCAGGGCGCTCCCAAATACACATCGCCTAGCCCCAACACTAAATAACGCGCCGAATAGAGCACATCCTTGACCTCGTCACGGTTGGCGAGGCCGTTGATGCGCTGCATGAAATCCACGTTGTTGGGCAGCCAGGGAGCGGTATCGCGCACCGACTGGCGATACTTTTCCACCGCTTCCAGCGTCGCGCTATCTTCAAACGCCATGGGAAGATGAATCACCCGGCTGCGTACTTTCAACTCGTCGGTAGGTGGCAGGGTGGCTTCCAGGTCGAGCAGGTAAGTCATCAACGCCTGCTGGGTCAGCGTCAGCGGGTCGTAACGCAGTTGCAGCGAACGCACACCGGGGGAAAGTTCCAAAAGGCCGCGTGGCTGTATATCGGCAATCGCCTCCATCAGTGCGTGGATACGCATACGCGCGCCTAAATCCAGCACATTAGGGCCGTATTCCAGCAAAATGTACTGATCGCCTGCCTGACGGTAGGTAACTTCCGGGCGCTCCTGCGTCGCCTCAAGGTGGGCCAGCACAGTGGCGGATAGCCCGTTAAGCGGCGCCAGCTCGGCGCTGTTTAGGGTCACGGCAGGCGGCGCGGACAGGTACTTGACGGCCAGCTCCTGGCGTTCTGCGAGCTTGACGGCGGTGGCGTTGTCGATGGCGACAAAGCGGATAGTATCGCCGGGTTTGACCTGACCCACTTTCCACAGCTCGGCCTTGGCGATGGTAACCGGGCAGACAAACCCACCCAAGCTGGGGCCATCTCGGGTCAGAATAACCGGCATGTCACCCGTGAAGTTAATCGAGCCGATCGCATATTCGCAGTCATGAATATTTGAAGGGTGTAGCCCCGCTTCACCGCCATCTGCCCGACTGAATTCAGGTTTAGGGCCATTCAGGCGAATGCCCAGCCGGTTGGAGTTGTAATGGACTTCCCAGTCCTGTTGAAAGAAGCGCTCAATGGAGTCTTCGGTAAAGAAGTCGGGCGCGCCGTGCGGGCCGTAGAGCACGCCTATTTCCCAGTGGCTCGGGTAATTCGGGATGAGCGCCGGGTCAACGGGGGCAGGGTCGTGGGTGGGCGCTGGCGTGGTGCAGGCAGGTAACCCCGGCTGGCTGATGCCGAGCAGATCGCCCGGGCGTAGCGGTCGTCCGCCGTGACCGCCAAACTGGCCGAGGGCAAAGGTTGCCCGGCTGCCAAGATACACTGGTACATCGAATCCGCCACGCACGGCAAGGTAAGTGCGGCATCCCTGGCTGGCCTTGCCCACCACGAGCGTTTGGCCGACGTTGACGTGGATAGGCGTCCAGAAATCCACTGGGGTATTGTCGAGCGTAGCGTCGGTAACGGCGCCGGTCAGCGCCACGACGGTTGCCTGATGAAACGTAAGGCTTGGGCCTATCAGCGTAGCTTCCAGCCCGGCAGCCTCCGGGTGGTTACCGACAATCCGGTTGGCGAGGCGAAAGGCGAAGTCATCCATCGGGCCGCTGGGCGGCACACCGATGTTCCAGTAGCCGACCCGTCCCGGGAAGTCCTGCACCGTGGTGTAAGTGCCTGGGTAGACCACTTCGGCAACGCAGGGCTGAAAGTGAAAGCTTTCCAACGCGCGAGTCGAGACCTTGCCTTCGGCAAAGCTCGCCTGGGCAACCACCTGACGCAGGTAGTCAAGGTTGGTGGCAATACCCATCAGGCGGGTTTCATCCAGTGCTTTACGCAGCTTGGCCAGAGCATCCGCGCGGTCGTTACCATGCACGATCAGCTTGGCGATCATGGGGTCGTAGTGAGCGGATACCTGGCTGCCATTTTCGACCCAGGTGTCGATACGCACGCCATCACCGGGCCAGTGTACGTCGGTTAGTTCCCCGGGCGAGGGCTGAAAATCCTTTAACGGGTTTTCGGCATAGATGCGCACTTCCATGGCCGCACCGTTCAAGCTGAGCGTAACATTAGCCAGGTCCAGGTGGTCGCCCGCGGCAATCTTGAGCATCCATTCGATCAGGTCAAGGCCGGTCACGGCTTCGGTGATAGGGTGTTCTACCTGCAGTCGGGTGTTGACCTCCAGAAAGTAGAACTCATCACGCTCGGCGTCGTAGATGTACTCAACGGTACCCGCTGAACGGTAGTTGACCGATTCACCCAGCGCCACGGCCGCATCCAGCATCTTTTGGCGGGTGGCCGCGGGCAGGTTGGGGGCTGGCGTCTCTTCCACGACTTTCTGGTTGCGGCGTTGCAATGAGCAGTCACGCTCGCCTAATGCCACCACGTTGCCGTGGCCATCGCCGATAATCTGGACTTCCACGTGGCGGGCACGGGCGATAAAGCGCTCAAGGAAGACGCCGCTGTCGTTAAAGAAGTTTTTGCCCTGGCGTTGAACGGTTTCAAAAGCGTCTTGCAGTTCTTTGGCGCTATTGCAGCGCGTCAGGCCAATCCCGCCGCCGCCCGCGGTGCTTTTGAGCATTACCGGGTAGCCCAGGCGTTCAGCGGTGGTAAGCGCCTCTTCTACGCTGTCGAGCAGGCCGCTGCCTGGGGCTAGCGGCACGCCTGCCGCTTCGGCCAACTCACGGGCGCGGTGCTTTAGTCCGAACTCGCGCATTTGTGTAGGCGTGGGGCCGATAAAAACGATACCTTCACGCCCACAGGTTTCGGCAAAGTCAGCGTTTTCAGACAGAAAGCCGTACCCGGGAATAATGGCCTGCGCGCCGGTCTTTCGGGCGGCATCAAGAATCTGGCGCTTGTCCAGGTAGGTTTCACTGGCGCCGTTGCCCGTAAGGGCCACGGCTTCGCTGGCGCTTTCCACATGCAGGCTGTGGCGGTCTTCATGGGAATAAACGGCAACGCTGCCGACACCGAGCGCTTTTAAGGTGCGGTTGGTACGTACGGCGATTTCACCGCGGTTGGCAACTAATACTTTATTGAACATGGGTCATAGCCTCGTTATGCGTGGGAGGTTTGGGCCTTGATGTAGGCACGCCAGCCACCAAACTCGGTGACATCCTGAGCATCCGTGGTTCCATGCCCTTCGCAGATAAAGCCGTTGACCCAGCGGCCGTCGGCAAGCTCGACACTCCCGATACCCAGCGGCGGGGGAATCAGATCAACAAACGAGCCAAATTCCGACGCGGCCATTTCCCATACTTCAACAATGATGGCGGCACCATTTTCGTGAACGCGCTGCAGGCCGGGCTTGGGCGGTACCGTGTTGGGCAGGGCAAACAGGCGGTAATTGGCGGACGTTGTCGTGGATGCCACGCGCCAGGCATAGCGCTCGGTCAGTTGGGTATTCAGCGGCATGCCGGAAAGATGAGCACCTACCACAGCGACTTGAACGGTGGGGACGGCAAAGGTGGTATGAACGGTCTCCGGCGGGCGTGCCTGGTCAGTGGCACCCAGCGGCGTCGGGTGGGCATTTAGCCAGCGGCTGGCCAGTGCCTGTAGTTCCCGATCCTTCCAGGCGCCGCTCACCAGGGTGACGCCAAAAGGTAGTCCATCGTCGCGGAACCCGGCGGGTACCGCCAATGCGCAAAAATCGGCCAGGTTAACGAAATTGGTATAGGTGCCGAGCTGGCTATTGAGCGTTACCGGGTCGGCATTCACTGATGCGATAGTGGGCGCGGTAGGGGCGGTGGGGACTAACAGACCATCGATATCATCCAAGAGGCTATCGATCACCCGAACCAGCTCTTCCTTGCGGTATTGCGCCTTGAACGTATCGGTGGCGCTGAATTTACCCGCGTTACTAATAATGCCGCGCACCACGTCATTCATGTTCTGGGCATGTTCGGCCATGAAGGTTTCCACGGCGGCGTGGCGCTCCGCTACCCACGGCCCTTCGTAAAGCAGGGCTGCCAGTTCAAGCATGGGGGCAAAATCAAGTTCTACGAGCGTTACCCCTTCAAGCTTTTGCCATTTCTCCACTGCCGTTTGCCAAGCGGTTTCGGCCGCCACGTCGCCGAAGAACTGAGGCGACTGGGGGATGGCAAGCCTGGTTAGCGGACCAGGGCGGCGCATGGCCGGGGCATCCGGGGGAAGGGCGCTTGGCGCCTTGCGTGAGAAAGCGTCGGCAGGCTCGAAGCCGGCCATCAGCTCGGCGATCTGCCCGGCATCATTGACAGTCAACGAGAAGATGGAGACACAGTCCAGCGAACGGCACGCCGGTACCACCCCATCGATGCTGAACAGGCCTTTGGTGGGTTTAAGCCCGACCAGGTTATTCAAGCCGGCGGGCACGCGACCGGAGCCTGCCGTGTCGGTACCCAGTGAGAACGGCACTAGCCCGCGTGCCACCACGGACGCCGACCCAGAACTTGAGCCGCCGCTCACCACTTCAGGATTGAAGCTATTGGCCACGGCACCAAACGGAGAGCGGGTACCCACCAGGCCGGTGGCAAACTGATCCAGATTGGTCTTGCCGATGAGTACTGCGCCCGCGGTGAGCAGCTTATCAATCAGAGCAGCGTCACGGGTGGGTTGATAGGCATAGGCCGGGCAGCCCGCCGTGGTGGCAAACCCAGCGGCATCAATGTTGTCTTTCGCCGCAAACGGAATGCCGTAAAGCGGCAGCTTGTCTATCTTGCCGCCCGCCTCGTCCAGGCGTGTTTGAAGTGCTGCCAGGGCATGAGCCAGCCCCTCTTGGTCGAGAAGTGAAATCCAGGCATTGTCGGTACTGTCAGGTTTGGCGAGTTGCGTGATCAACTCACCGAGTAAGGCTTCCGGGGTTGCGCCCTCGTTATATGCCTGCCGCCATTGTTCGAGTGTCCAGCCGCGTGTGGTCATCATGTTTGGCCCTTGGTTATTCATGGTCTTGTATACAAGGCATTTTGCAAACCACAGGCCAAGAAAACGCTAAATGTTTTAAAAACAGAAGCTTGGCGATAAAAGGATAAAAATGAACAGTTTTTATGCACTTTTATCGTGCGAATCAGACCGCTTTAGCACCAATGAAGCGCTTTAAGACCCTGAATCAAAGATGGAAAACTCCTGTAAAACAACTTGTATACTTTTTATATGGTTGAATTTTTTATGTTTTTTTAAAGTGTGGAACGCATCGTGCAATGTGCAGGACGAGTTACAGGCGCTTTCAGGCAATTGAGTACACCTGATTAATGACAAATATCTAGCTGCCCGCTTGCAGCTTGGGGATGCGAAACATGAACTTGAAAAAACAGGCACTGCTGGGTCTTTCTGCACTGGCCCTTTCGGTATCGTTTCATGCGTCAGCCAATGATGACCCTATCAAGGTGGGTATCCTTCACTCCCTTTCCGGCACCATGGCTATCAGTGAGTCGACGTTAAAAGACACTGTTGAAATGCTGATCCAGCAGCAGAACGAAGCCGGTGGTCTGCTGGGTCGTCAGCTGGAAGCCGTGGTAGTGGACCCGGCCTCCAACTGGCCGCTGTTTGCCGAACGCGCCCGCGAGCTGCTGGCCCAGTATGAGGTAGACGTGGTGTTCGGCAACTGGACATCGGTATCACGTAAAGCGGTGCTGCCGGTGTTTGAAGAACTCAATGGTCTGTTGTTCTACCCGGTGCAGTACGAGGGAGAAGAGTCGTCTGCAAACGTCTTCTATACCGGTGCCGCGCCCAACCAACAGGCGATTCCCGCTGTCGAGTATTTGATTAACGAAGTCGGCATTGAGCGCTTTGCTCTGGTGGGTACCGACTATGTCTATCCGCGCACCACCAACCGCATTCTCGAAGCGTTTCTGAAAGATGAGCACGGCGTGGCAGGCGACGACATCATGGTCAACTACACGCCCTTCGGCCACTCCGACTGGCAGAACATCGTCTCCGAGATTCGTCGCTTCGGTGAAGAGGGCAAGTCTACCGCGGTGATCTCGACCATCAACGGCGACGCCAACGTGCCGTTCTACCGCGAGCTTGCCAACCAGGGTATTGATGCCGCTGATATTCCAGTGATTGCGTTTTCGGTAGGTGAGCAGGAGCTTTCCGGTATCGACACTGCGCCGCTCGTTGGCCATCTGGCTGCCTGGAACTACTTCATGAGCGTGGATACCGATGACAACTACGACTTTATCGACGCCTGGATTGAGCACACCGGTAATGAAGAAGCGGTCACCAACGACCCAATGGAAGCCCATTACATCGGTTTCAACATGTGGGCCGAGGCGGTGCGTAAAGCGGGTACCACCGATGTAGGCGCGGTGAAGGATGCCATTATCGGCGTGAGTGTGCCCAATCTCTCGGGTGGCTATGCGGCGATGATGCCCAACCACCACATCACTAAGCCGGTACTGATTGGCGAAGTGCAGGACAATGGCCAGTTCGATATCGTCTGGCAAACGCCCTCAACCGTTGCCGGCGATGCCTGGTCCGACTACTTGCCCGGCTCGCGCGACCTGATTGCCGATTGGCGCAAGCCCATGGAGTGCGGCAACTTCAACGTTGTGAACGGCTCATGCGGTGGCAGCACCGCTACTGAAGAAGCCGAAGCGGCGCTCGCCGAATAATACTGGCCACCCCTTGCCGCCCGCCTGATCGGGCGGCAAGGGAGCACGCTAACTCTCCACCTTGACCACCAAAGGAACAACCCCATGAGGCGTTTCCTTTCCTGGGGGTTTTTGTGCGCTGTGTTGTTGGGCATAACACTCAACGTACAGGCACAGACAGGCCCCGATACTTCTGATAATGACGCCGCGCTTGAGCTTCTTGAGGCGCTGGATGTCGATTCCTACCGCGATAAAGGCGAGGCGATTACCGCCATATTGCAAAGCGACGACGAGCGCGCCCGTGATTGGCTGCAGGCTCTGCTGGATGGCCGCTTGCAGCGTGCCGACGATGGTCAGTTTGTTGTCGTACTCGATAACAGTGGCCGAGAGTGGCCGGTGGCCGACGCCTTGACGAATGAACCGCTGGGTGAGATGTCACGCCGCGACCTGGACCGCGTGGGCATCAATAACGCCCTGCGAAACCAGCTGCGCAGCGCGATTGCTGTGGTGGACCTTTACTCGCCCAATCTGGATCGCCGCCGTATCTCTGCCGAACGTTTGCTGGGTGAAGTCGATGGTGAGCTGCTTGAACCCATCAATGCGCTCATTCTGGAAGAAAAGGATAGCCAGGTACGTTATCGGCTGAGCCAAGCGGTCGCCATTTACCGTGCTGAGCAGGGTGAAATGGCGGGTATCGAAGCGCTAACCGGAAGCCTTCATCCACGCGCTAGAGTTGCGCTAAGTCGTGCGGCCAATGGCGACGACACCGTAGCTGCGGATGCCGCCCGCGCCGCGCTTGCCAGCGTGGAACAGAACCTGAAAATCAACCGTGGGGTTGAAACGCTCTACTTTGGCTTGAGCCTGGGGTCAGTGCTGGTACTGGCCGCCATTGGTCTTGCGATTACCTTTGGCGTGATGGGCGTCATCAACATGGCCCACGGTGAGCTGATGATGCTGGGCGCCTACACTACCTGGATGATGCAACAGCTGTTGCCCGGCCAGCCGGGGCTGGCGTTGATTCTCTCTATTCCGGCAGGTTTTCTGGTCGCCGCATTGGTGGGGGTTGCCATTGAGCGCAGCGTGATTCAGTTTTTGAAAGGCCGCCCGCTGGAGACGCTCCTCGCCACCTTCGGTATCAGTCTGATCCTGCAGCAGCTGGTGCGTACGGTGATCTCGCCGCTCAACCGCACGGTAATTACTCCGGAGTGGATGAGCGGGTCGCTCATTATCAATGACGCGCTGTCGCTGACCATAAACCGCATGGTGGTACTGGGTTTTGCGCTGGTGGTGTTTGCCGGTTTGATGCTGATCATGCGCCGCACCCGCCTGGGCCTTGAAGTACGTGCCGTGACCCAGAACCGCGCTATGGCACGCTCCATGGGAATTCGCGCGACCCGTGTGGATATCCTGACCTTTGCACTCGGCTCTGGTGTAGCCGGCCTTGCCGGCGTGGCGCTTTCCCAGCTTACCAATGTCGGCCCGAACCTCGGCCAGAACTACATCATCGACTCGTTCATGGTGGTGGTGTTCGGCGGTGTGGGCAATCTCTGGGGGACGCTCGTGGCCGGGCTGTCATTGGGGGTGATCAATCAGGTGCTGGAACCCTGGGCGGGCGCGGTACTCGCCAAGATTATCGTGCTGGTCTTTATCATTCTGTTTATTCAAAAACGCCCGCGTGGACTCTTCCCGCAGAAGGGCCGGGCTGCGGAGGGCTAACCCATGATGTCACAACTACCTTCAAGCCAGTTTTGGCTAACCCGCCCGTTTGGTGAGCGTGCCACACAGGTCTTTTTAGGAGTACTGTTCACCGCGCTGCTGGTCGTGACGGTACTCCACGTGGCACTGCCTCAAGGCAGCCCGCTGCATGTGAACGCCTACACGGTGAACCTGTTTGGCAAGTACCTAAGCTACGCGCTGCTGGCCGTGGCGGTTGATCTGGTGTGGGGATATCTCGGCATTCTTAGCCTGGGCCACGGGGCGTTTTTTGCGATTGGCGGTTACGCCATGGGCATGTACCTGATGCGCCAGATTGGTGACCGGGGCACTTACGGCCACCCGGTGCTGCCGGACTTCATGGTGTTCCTAAACTGGGAAAGTCTGCCCTGGTACTGGCAGGGCTTTGATATGGCTTGGTTCGCCTTTGCCATGGTGCTGCTGGCGCCGGGTATGCTGGCGCTGGTGTTCGGCTTTTTGGCGTTTCGCTCGCGGGTGACGGGGGTTTATCTCTCGATCATTACCCAGGCGTTGACCTTTGCGCTGATGCTGGCATTTTTCCGCAATGAGATGGGCTTTGGCGGCAATAACGGGCTGACCGACTTCCGCGAACTTTTGGGCTTCAACCTGCGCAGCAACGATACTCGTCTGGGACTTTTTCTGGCCACCGGCGTGGCGCTGGCGCTGGGTTATATCCTCTGTCGGGCGATCGTGACCAGCAAGCTGGGGCGTGTGTGCGTGGCCACTCGCGACGCCGAGGCGCGCACGCGCTTTATCGGCTACCGGGTAGAGCGCTTTCAACTCTTCGTGTTTGTGGTGTCCGCGATGCTCGCGGGCCTGGCAGGCGCGCTTTACGTACCTCAGGTGGGCATCATCAACCCTAGCGAATTCTCGCCGCTGTTCTCGATTGAGATCGTGCTATGGGTGGCGCTGGGTGGTCGGGCCACGCTGTACGGCGCGGTGATCGGCGCAATTCTAGTCAACTATGCCAAAACTATTTTCACCGGTGTCATGCCTGATGCGTGGCTGTTTGCTTTGGGCGCAATGTTTGTACTCGTCACGGTACTGCTGCCCAAGGGCGTGGCGGGGCTGTTGCGCAAGCGCCGTCGCGCTGTTGAATCCGATAACGCAGGCACCAAGGAGGCTATTGCATGAGCTTGCTGCAGTCATTCAAAACCCGCGACCGGGTATTTGACTTTATAGCGCCAGCCGCCTCCCCGGTGGACGTACGCCACGGCCCGATTCTGTATATGGAAGACGTCACGGTGAGCTTTGATGGCTTTAAAGCGATCAACAAGCTGAATTTGACCATCGACGACGGCGAGCTGCGTTGCATTATTGGCCCCAACGGGGCGGGAAAGACCACCATGATGGATATTATCACCGGCAAGACGCGGCCCACTGAGGGCAGCGTATGGTTTGGCAGCCGTCATAACCTGCTCAATATGAACGAGCCGGAAATTGCCAGCCTCGGGATCGGGCGCAAGTTTCAAAAGCCCACGGTGTTTGAAGTACTGAGCGTGTTCGAAAACCTGGAGCTGGCCATGGCCGCCGACAAACGGATCTTTCCCACCCTGACTGCGCGTATGACCGGTGAGATCAAAGACCGCATCGACGAAGTGCTGGAGACCATTGGTTTGACTCAGTTGCGCTTTCAGCCTGCGGGCATTCTCTCTCATGGTCAGAAACAGTGGTTGGAAATCGGCATGCTGTTAATGCAGCGCCCACGGTTACTGCTGGTGGATGAGCCGGTCGCCGGTATGACCGAGCAGGAAATGGAGCGTACAGCCGAACTGCTGACCGGTTTGGCGGGTAAGCAGTCGGTGGTCGTCGTGGAACACGATATGGGCTTTGTGCGCTCAATTGCCCGCAAAGTGACCGTGCTTCACCAAGGCAGTGTGTTGGCCGAAGGCAGCATGGATCAGGTCTCAAGCGACCCCAACGTAGTCGAAGTGTACCTGGGTGCTGACGATGAGGAGGCTGCCTGATGCTGGCAATTGAAAAGCTCAACCAGTTTTATGGGGAAAGCCATACACTTTGGGATCTGGACCTGGACGTACCCGCTGGCCAGTGCACCTGCGTGATGGGCCGCAACGGAGTGGGTAAAACCACGCTGATGAAAGCCATCATGGGTGAAGTGGCGGTAAAAAGTGGCCAGTTGCGCTACCAGTCGAGCAGCGAAGCGGTTGAGTTAACCCAAAAAGCCGTGGAAGCACGTTCACGGCTGGGCATTGGCTTTGTACCGCAAGGGCGGCAGATTTTCCCGCTACTCACCGTAGAAGAGAATCTGCGTACCGGCCTTGCTGCACGCAGTGACAAGCTGAAAAAAATCCCCGAGCGTATCTATGAACTGTTTCCAGTGCTCAAGGAGATGAAGCACCGCCGCGGCGGTGACTTATCCGGCGGGCAACAGCAGCAGCTTGCCATTGGCCGAGCGCTGGTAATCGAGCCCAAACTCTTGATTCTGGATGAGCCGGGGGAGGGCATTCAGCCCAATATCGTCGCGCAAATTGGCCAGGTGATTCGCCAGCTGATTGCCGAAGACGCCCTAACGGTGCTGCTGGTCGAGCAGAAGCTGCCCTTTGCGCGCAAATACGCCGACCGCTTTGTGATAATGGACCGCGGCCGCCCGGTGGCCAAAGGTGATATCAGCGAGCTTTCCAACGAGCTGATCAAGCAGCACCTAACGGTTTAAGTTATCCACACCTACGCCCGCTCGGCGAGCGTAGGTGGGGAGGTTTTACGGAGTTAGTAGTGAAAAATATTCGGTGTTATGGCATTAGCACCGCTTGTTACAGTCGTCTAGAAGTCCAGTGAGGCCGAAAACATAAAGGTGCGGGGGGCGCCTAATGCGAGGCTTGAGAGTTGTGGCATTGCCCAGTACGTTTTATCGGTCACATTGTTAACAGTGGCACGCAGTGTGAGTGGATAGCCGGAAAGGTTAGAGGCGTAGCGTGCTCCAACGTCATAAATAGTGTGTCCGGGTACTGATAGGGAGTTGTCACTATTAATGTACTGCTCTGACATCGCGGTGGCATTAGCGGTCAGTGTCAGCCCTGGTGCTACGGATAGATCCCATTCAGTGCCTAGCTTGGCTTGCAGGTCTGGTACGCCGGTTGCCTGATTGCCTTGTTCTTCATCGCTCGCGGCGCGCGTGATTTCTGGGTTTACATAAGCGATGCCCCCCATCAGGCGCAGGTTGCTGAGAGGACTGCCGAAGAAACTCCACTCCACTCCTCGGTTCCGCTGCTCGCCCCCAACCGAGAAGATATTGGTTGCCAGGTCGGTGTAGCTGCTGGGCCGCTTTATTTCATACAGGCTAAGCGTGTGTGAAAAATCACCCAGATCAAGTTTCACGCCAACCTCGCTCTGTTTGGTCTTGTAAGGCTCGAACACCTCACCAGCGTTGGCGGCAGTCATAGGTGCCGTGGCCCCCTGGCTGAGCCCCTCGATATAGTTGGCGTAGAGCGATACCTGGTCGGTCGCTTTGAAAAGTAGTGCTGCGGCGGGTGTGACCGCGCTTTCATCATAGCGGGAGATACGTGTGCCGGTCATCACGCTGTAGGTGTCGCTCACCACTTCCTGGCGTCGGGCGCCGAGCGTCAGCTGTATGCGATCATCGGCAAACGAGAGCGTGTCTGCCAAACCGTAGCTGTTCAAGCGTAGCTCTGTATGCATGATGTGCGGTGTAATGAAATCAGCGGCGGGGCCCCATTGCGGATTGTATAGGTTGGTGATCCAGTCCGCATCGGGAACGCTTCTGCGCCCGTAATCGTGCTGCTCGTGCTCATAATGGGTGGCATTGACGCTGATGTCGTGACTGACAGCGCCGGTCTGGAAGTGACCGCGAACCCCGACTTCCGCCGATGTTTTTTCGACATCGAAGGCAAGCTGACCAACGCTTGTGCGATAGTTGCCTTGATCATCAAGCACCTGGGCTGACATGGCACCGTTGTAGGTGTAATTGGTTTCGCTTTGACCTATTGACGCGTACCCCATGATCTCGTCGGTAAAGTCGAATTCGCCACGCAATATGGCCCCCTTGTCGCGCGTGTCGGCAAAGGCCCAGTCCGGGTTGATCAGTGTATCGGGGGCGGGAGGCGTCGGAACTGCCAGGCCGGGGGCCAGGTTGATACCTCGAGCGGGTCCATCAATATGGTCGTCCGCACTGTACAAGTCGGCTGATAGTCGAGCGTGATCACCGCGCCAGTCCAACCCCAGAGAGCCCATTTGAACCTTTGGTGTCTGGTTATCCACAGCCCCCTCGCCGTCGCGGTATACGCCGTTAACGCGAACGCCAAACTGCTGGTCGTCACCCAGGCGTCGGCCGACATCAAGGTGCCCGCCAATCTGGGCGTCGGACATATACGTGGTGGTGAAACGCGTCAACGGTTCATCGCCAGCCCGTTTGGGAACCAGGTTAATGGCACCGCCAACGGAGCCACCTGGCGGCATCCCGTTGAGTAGTGCCGAAGGCCCCTTGAGCACCTCGATACGCTCGAACATTTCTGGAGACGTACGGTAGTAGGGGGCCATCCCGGCCAGACCACCGAACGTGACGTCACGTGTGCTGGCGTCAAAACCACGGATCGAATAGGTTTCGCTCCAGGCACTGGTGACGCCGTTGCTGAAGACACTCGGATCCGTCGCTGCAATTACATCGGTAATACTCTGAGCTTGTTGATCCTGGATAAAGCGATCCGTATAGCTGATGGCATTGAAAGGCGTCTCCATGAAGTCTCTTTTCCCCAGGAAGCCCGCCCGGTTGCTGTAGGTGACTTGGCCGCCGGCATACGTATCGTTAACGGATGTCGCTTCTCCGTGTACGGTGATGGGTGCTAGGGCAGTAGTACTGCGGGTCTCGGTCTCCTGGGCCTGTGCGAGAGCTTGTGAAGACAGCAGCATGACAGCACTCGCGCTCAGAGCGAGCAGAAATGCGCTCCTGACGAGCGATAAAGGGTTTGAGCAAGAGGCGCAATGTAGTGCTCTCGTCGGCTGTAGGGGACGGTGGTGGCAATGTAAGGGCATGTCGATCTCCATTTTTAAACACAGAGGAACTACACCGCTTCAATTGAGCGCCTGTTAAAAGGCGCATTGAAGCAGTCGATGAAAGCGTTTTTTTAGGTGCTTTAGTGCTTTAGTGCTATGGTCTGCTAGTGCCGGTAGCCGTCGATAATGTCATCCGCGATGATCGCCAGAGCGCTGACGCTGGCGGCGGTGACATACCAGGCTTCGGGGTCGACAAAGACCACCCGGTCATTTCGCCAGGCGTTAGTTTGGCGTAATAGGGGGTTGGCCAGGCTGTCGGTACTCATGGTGGGCCGGTGCTCCATTACGGCAGTACGATCCACGACATAGATGATGTCGGGGTCGGCCTGCTGGATGAATTCGCTAGAAACCGGCTGGCCGTGCAGGCCGGTATCGATGTCGGGAGCGGCGGGGGCAACGCCGAATTCAGTGAAGATGAAGCCGTAGCGTGACTGCACGCCAAAGGAGTGGAAGGCCCCATTATTATGCAGCAGGATAAGGGCTTTCTCAGGGCGGCCTTGGGTAACACGCCGGACCTCCTCGACGGTATGAACCAGCTCGGCTGCCCGCTGACGGGCCAATTTCTGTTTGCCAAAGATCTGCCCAAGATCCATGAGATGATCCATGACAACGTCAATGTGGTTGGTCTGACTGTTGCGGTAATCCACGTCAAAGTGCAGCGTGGGTGCGATCTGAGTCAGCTCGTTATAGTCGTTGGCCTGTAACGACGTCATAAGAATGAGGTCAGGGTTAGCGCGATGCACTCGCTCAAGGTTAGGGCGTACGATAGCGCCCAGATCTTCAATCGTCGGGTCGTCTCGATACTTCTCCAGAAAATGGGGAATAAAGTCCTTTGGCATGCCCACCACCGGAACGTCCAACTGATCCAGAAAATCGACTTCATTCATGTCTAATGCCGCTACCCGGTGTGGACGGTGATCGATCACGGTGCTTCCCAGCGCGTGGTGAATCGTGATCGGTGTTATGGCCTCCTGTGCGGACATATTGTTGGCTGAGGGCTGATCGCACCCTTGTAGCAACGCCACCAAGGCGAGTGGGAGAAGGCGTGCCAAGCGGTTGTTTAGAGATCGTTTCATTCCAGGTTTCCTGAGGGCTTGAAGTAATTACATAGATAACCGCGTTCGTTATGGGCGATGTCGAACTTCAGTCCGTAAAGCTCACTCAAGCGCCGTTCGGTGATGACGTCGGTGACGTTGCCATCGCAGTGCACTTCCCCATCCTTCATGGCGACGATGTAATCGGAGTAGTTGGCGGCAAAGTTGATGTCATGAACGACCAGGATGACCGTTCGTCCATGCTCGTCGCAGAGACGGCGAAGAGCCTGCATGATCTGAACGGCATGTTTGATATCGAGGTTATTCAGTGGCTCGTCGAGCAGCAGGTAATCGGTTTGCTGTGCAATGGTCATGGCCAGGAACGCCATCTGGCGTTGGCCGCCGCTGAGCTCGTTCAGATAAGCACCGCGTAGTGCCGTCAGCGATAGAAACGACAGGGCGTCGTCAATCACACGATGGTCGTGCCGAGTGAGTGTGCCACGGCTATAGGGAAAGCGGCCAAAGGCGACCAACTCCTCGACGGTCAGGCGTAGGTTGAACTCAGGCGTCTGGCGTAGCGTGGCCACCTGCCTGGCATACTCGCTGATGGGAATGCGCGTTACCTGGGAGCCGTCGAGTCGAATATCCCCCCGAGAGGGCTTAAGTAGTCTCGCGAGCATCATCAGAAGCGTCGTCTTACCCGCGCCGTTGGGGCCCACCAGGGACGTCAACTGACCTGATGGAAAGCAGAGATTGATCGCCGATAGCACCGAACGGTCGCCGTAGGTTTTATGAAGGTCTTGAACCGTGATCATGCTGCGCCTCGCGTACGCACCATCAGCGACAGGAAGTAAGCCCCACATACGAGGTTGACGAGGATGCCGACGGTGGTTGTGTAGTTGAAGAGATGTTCGACCAGCAGTTGGGCGAGGATGAAAAGGGCGATGGCGAGGGCACAACCCACCGGTAGCGTGACCCGATGACGGTAAGTGCCTGCAAGCGCATAGGCCGTATTGGCCACGAAAATGCCCATGAACGCCGTGGGGCCAAGCAGGCTGGTCGATACAGCCACCAGCGAGGCGATCAGAAAGAGCTGGTGTTGCACGCAGCGTCGATAATCGATGCCAAGTGACATGGCCTGCTCTCTGCCCAGCAAGAGCACATCTAGCATTGGGAGGCTTTTCAGTCCCACCAGACAAATCGCGGCCACGATCAGTGTGGCGTATAGCAGTTGTGTGGTGCTGGCGTTACCGAAAGCGGCTTGGCTGTAACCCATCAGAATGGAAAACTCGCCTGGACTCATTTTGAGCTGAACGAACTGTGTGAAAGTGGTAATGACCATTGTCAGTACCAGTCCTACCAGCAGCAGGAAATAGACATTGTCTCTGCCGTCTCTAAACAGCCATCGATGCAGCGTCCAGGAGTAGCCAAGCATCAGCAGGACCGAGAGTGCGGCGTTGCCATGCTCGCCGAGCACCATCAGACTGTGGGTGCCCAGCACCAGCATCAACAGGGCCTGAAACAGCAGATAGACGGCCTCATAGCCCATGATGGCAGGCGTTAATATCCGGTTACCGGTAAGGCTCTGAAACGTAATGGCGGACCAGGCGACACAAATGCCACCGATCACCATGGTGGCCAAGCGCTCAAGTCGTTTCGGTATCACATACTCGAAGTCGAAACCGGAGCGTACAAAGACAAAAGCGAGCGCAAGAGCGATCACGGCCGCCCAAACGGTGTGGCGAGCTTTGATAGTCATCACTGTGCCCTCCTGACAATCAGGATCAGAAACAGCACGCCTCCGACACAAGCCGACGTTAAGCCGATGGGCACTTCAAAGGGATAGATCAGCAGGCGTCCCGCAATGTCGCAGACCAGCAGCAGTGTTGCCCCCGACAGTGCTACGGCGGGTAGGGTGCGAGCCAGGTTATCGCCGTAGTAGAGCGCTACCAGATTGGGAACCACTAATCCGACAAAGGGGATGGCGCCCACCGCGATGACCGTGACCGAGACAGTAATGGCCACCAGCATCAGCCCAATGGCGGAGGTGACGAGATAGTTCACGCCTAAACTCGTCGCCATGTCTTCGCCCATGCCCAGCACCGTGAAGCGATGAGCGTAGACGTAGGCGAGCACAACGACCGGCAGGATTAGGTAGATGATTTCGTAATGGCCCTGGACGATCTTTGAAAAATCTCCCAGCAGCCAGCCCTGCATGCTTTGCAGGATGTTATGGCGGTAGGCGTAGAACTCGGCTAGGGCGCTTAGCACGCCGCCGTACATCAAACCGATGACGGGAACCAGTACCGTGTTGGTGAACTTGATGCGGCGAACGATAGCGATAAAGACAACATTCGCAGCGAAGCAGAAGAGCAGGGCTGCAAGCATTCGTGATCCAGCGCCAGCCGTAGGCATTAGAGACAGCGATACGAGAATGCCCAGTTTGGCGGCATCAAGCCCACCCGAGGTGGCGGGCTCCACGAACTTATTGCGCACGATATGCTGCAAAATCACACCGCAAATCGCGAGGCCCACTCCGGTCAAGGACACCGTGATCAGGCGCGGCAGTCGGCTGGCCGTCAACGTCAACCAAGCATCATCTGACAGGGTGATAAGTTGGTACCCGCTTATCTGCCGCGCGCCTGTCAGTAATGACATCCCGCACAGCAATACAAACAGGAGAGGCAGATACACGCGCATCACTGTGAGGTTTCTCCCGTTTTATCCGGGGTGATGCGCCACCCTTTGGTGGTTTGGCGTTGGTCAAGAAACGTGGCGTATCGCCCCTGCTGAGCGAGCAGTTCATCGGGCGCGCCTTGCTCAATGATGCGTCCGTCATCTAGCACGATGATCTGATCAGCCATGCTCACCGTAGAGAGTTGGTGGGCGATCACCAATAGCGTACGTTGGCCTCTCAGTCGCACCAGCGCCTGGGTAATGATGGCTTGATTTTCCGCATCCAGTGCGGCAGTCGCTTCATCCACCAGCAGAATGGGCGCATTCTTAATGAGTGCTCGGGCGATGGCGATACGCTGCCGTTCGCCGCCGGAAAGGCGGGCGCCTCCCTCGCCCACTGGTGTGTCCAATCCTTGGGGCAGGCGTTCGACGATCTCGATGACACCGGCCAGACGCACGGCGTCCATCAGGTCGGCATCGCTGGCGTCGGGATGGCCAAAGCGAATATTGTCAGCAATGCTGCCGGCAAACAGGTAGCTCTCCTGGAAGATCTGGCTGACGTGATCCGCCAGCTGGGTACTAGACATATCGCGGACGTCCACGCCGCCGACGAGCACACTACCGTGATCTGCATCGAAAAATCTCGCGACCAGGCGCGCCAGAGTGGTCTTGCCTGAACCTGACTCACCGATCAATGCGGTCATGCTACCGGGCGTGATAGATAGGCTAACCCCGTTGAGCACGTCGGGCTCATGCGGCGCATAGCGAAAGCGGACGGCTCTCAATTCGATGGAGGCATCGCGCGGTGGCTGAGGGACCGTTGGCTCGGTTAGGGGGGCAGCGTCGAAAATCGCCTGGATCTCTTCGAGTTGCCCCCTTGCACTACGCAAAATGTCGCTGTGTTGAGCGATGTCCAGCAGCGGTTCGACGAACCGGCTTACCAGTACCAGCGCAATGATGACGCTTATAATGCTCGCTGCCGTCAGTGATCCTTCCAAAAGCGTATTGATCCACAGGGTTGTGACGATCAGCAGCACGGCAAAGACTGTCTGCACTGCCCAGGCATTGAGCAGCGCCGAAAGTGCCGATAGGCAAGCCAGCCTTGTTCCCGAGCGGTGCTGTTGTTCCATGGCCTGTTCTAAGAAGCGTGTGCTGTGGTTGTTCCCACTAAAGGCGCGTAAGACTGTCTGGGCACTGGCGAACTCGACCATGCGCTGACTGGTATCAGAAAAGTGTTGCTGGAAGGCCCTGTCGGCATGCTGGGCAAGCTTGGCGGTGAGTAATAAAACCCCCAAAAGTAGCGGCAGCGCGACCAGCGCCGCAATGCCCAGCGGTGCATGCAACACCAATAGCGCGGCAAGGAGAACGATAGGCGTGACAAGCCCGCTGATCACCGGTGTAAAGACGTGAGCAGGAAGCTGGGCCACCGCCATCATACCCTGCGTGGTTACATGGCTAAGGCGCGCGGTATTTGTCGCGGTAAACCAGCCAACCGGCAGATGGATCACGTGTTCGCCAAGGCGATGGCGGCCCGACTGCAAGATGGCGACGCCGACACGGACGCCTGCCTGCTCCACGTGCCATCGCACTCCCCAACAGATTAGGATGCCGAAAAGCAGCACTACTAGCCATGTGGTGGCCACACTGAGTTGGCCAATCAGGAGGTAATAGAGAAGAGGGATAAGGGCCAAGATGGTCAGACCGCTTAGCACACCATAGACAGTGACCAGACCGAGATAGCGACGCAAGAGCGCGGTGTCTTCGCCAAGCAGTTGATTGAGCATTTTCAGCACGCTGCCACCTTCGATTCCAGTGAGTTTGTTTTCTCTTCCAGTGCCCAAAGGCGAGCATAAAGGTCATTGCTGGCCAGTAGCTGGTCGTGATTGCCTTGCTCAGCAACCGTGCCGCCATCGAGTACCAGAATATGGTCGGCGTGGATGATCGACTTTAGGTGATGCGAAATAATCACAAGCGTCCGCCCCCGGGTTAAACGCGACAGAGCCTGCTGGATGGCCAGCTCATTGCTGGCGTCAACCGCTGCTGTCGGCTCGTCCAGCACCAATAGAGGCGGATCAAGTAACATGGCGCGGGCAATACTGACGCGCTGTTGCTCGCCACCTGACAGTTGAATATCCTCGCCAACCATCGATCGATAGCCGTTAGGGAGTGCGGCGATACGTTCGTGAATATTCGCCGCGCGAGCGGCATCCTCGATTTCCTGTTGGCTGGCCGAAGGGCGGCCCAACGCAATGTTGTCTCGAATGCTGGCATGGATCAGACGCACGTCCTGCAGAACAAAACCAATCCGCTGGTAGAGCGTTGACATCTCAAGATGGCGCAGATCCACCCCGCCTAACGTAATGCGCCCATGGGTGGGGTCAAAAAAGCGCAGCATCAGGCGTGCCAGGGTGGATTTGCCTGCCCCCGAAGGGCCAACAATCGCCGTAACGCTGCCAGGTGCAAGAGTAAAGTGCAGGTTCGATAGCCCGTTTTGGGCATTGTTATAGACGTAACTGACATTTTCAAAGCGAACTTCATGATCGTTGGGGAGCTGGCACTCACTGGAGGGGATTGATGGCAATACCGGCGTTTCAAGCAGTGCCATGACGCGTTGGGCGGCGCCAACGGCACTGCCTAAGTCGTGCAGCAAGGTATGCAGCAGCAGTAACGGAGCACAGATACCGGGGGCTACTAGAATGAATGGCAACAGATCGACCGGTTCTGACCAGCCGTTGGCGACGCAAAATATGCCAACCGTGAGCGCCAGTCCCAATATCGTCACCGTTGTCACCATCGCATGAACATGTGCCATAGAAGCGACCAGAGGGCGGGTAAATTGCTCAAATGCATGGGCAAAGCTATCCACTGCTGCTTGGTAGCCACGATAGGCTTGTCCGGTCGTACCGAAGGCCTTGACGACGGGAATGCCGCAGACAAATTCATTAATGGCGTTATTCATGCGCTCAAGCTGGGCAATAAACTCACCCATATTGGCTTTGCTGGCTTGCATGAGTCGGCGCAGGAAAAGAAAGAAACCGGGAAGAGGCAGTAACGTAATAACGGCGATTTTCCAATCCAGCATGATCAGGTAGACCACCGAGATCAGTAAGGCGCCAAACGCGCGTCCTACCGCCGTGTAAAAGTGCGCGGTCAGGCTGTGCAGCGTCGCAATATCGTCTTGCATCGCCTGTTTTACGTCGCCGGATGCGCGGCTGGTAAACCAGCCAAGCGGTGCTTGGGACAAGCGTCGCATAACAGCCAAGCGTAGCTGGTAGGTGAGTTTGTTATCCGCCAGGTGCGCTACCAGCTCGCCGAGAAACATGCACCCCATGCCGACAAAGAGGCTCACGATGCTGGCTGCTACCACCCAGCCGATTTCACGCATGCTGGCGGTTGATAACTCCCAGGCGGCGCCTGGATCAGACACAAGAATCTTGGCGATATGTGCCATACCGGCAAGCGGCACCATCGTTAATATCGTGCCGATGCCCGCCAGCATTGCCGCGGCAAAAAGCCGTGTGCGTATAGGGGCCAACACTTGGCTGATGGGGCTCTTACCTTGGGATCTCGATGTATCGTGCGTGCTCATGAAGCGTTATGACTCGGCCATAGGGGATTATCGAACCTGCATAGCAGTAGTTTGTAACGAGAATTAGTCGCGTTTAAATAGGCTAATAGATAATTAGTTTCATGGCAATAAACTAATTAATATAATTGCATGCCAATCAACTAATTGACCCTAAAGTGAGTGAGTGGCTAGATAAGGAACGTCAGCGATTAAGGATGCAATATGACCACGCAACAGCCAGTTAAAGCACGCGGGCGGCCGCCTACCATCACGCTTGAGCGTATTGCGAATGCGGGTATCGAAATCGGCCTACCCAACATCACCTTTGTCGGGGTGGCCAGCGCGCTAGGCATCAGCCATATGGCGCTTTATAAGCATGTGCCCAATTTAAAGGCGCTGAAATGCTTAGTGGCCGAAGAAATATTTCAACGTTGGAATATTCCACGAGCTTCCAATGATGCGCCCGGGGAATTGAAAGAGTATCTATCCACTTTTGCCGCATCGATAAGCGAGTTTGTCAAAGCTCACCCAGGATTAACGCCCTATGTGATCCGTCGCTTGGCTGCCACTCAGCCCATGATTGAAAAAATTCGTGCACATCAAAACCATATTGCTGAGGTTTATGATATCTCCCAGGAGCAAGCTCGCTGGCTTCTGGCGACTATAGCTTTTCAATGCTTTTCCGTCGCCGATACGATTTATTCGGTAGTGGGGAAAGAGCCTGTCGAGGGGGCGAGCCGCGGCCTGGAGGAGGCCGAAATGGAGGCGGAATTAGAGGAAGGTATGCGAGCGCTTATTACTGGTGCGCTAGTAATACTGAACGAGCGCTCACGTGGATAGGGCCTTTATAAAAGCGTGCGTCTTCGTCGTTGCAAGTGGCGCCCTGGTCTGGCGTTTAGCCTTTCAAAACAATGAAGGCGGCTCCATCGGCGCCTGCCGCGCCCGGCGGCGCTTCAGCATTTGGGTAATCAGCCCGTAGCGCGGCCCGCCCAAAAAGGCCAGTATCAGAAATACGCCGGTCATTACCGCCATCATGCCACCGATGGAGACGTTGAAATGCACCGCGAGGAAATAGCCGGAAATGCTCGAGGCGATCGAGATCAGCGCGCCGAAAATGAACATCATCCACAGGCGGTCAGTCAGCAAATAGGCGGCGGAGGCGGGAACAATGGCAAAGGCGATGAACAGCACCGCCCCCACGGCGTCGAAGGCCGCCACGGCGGTGGAGCTGGTCAGCATCAAAAGTACATAGAACAGGATCGTCGGCATGAAGCCAAAGGTTTTGGCCAGCGCGGGATCGAAGGTGGCGAGCTTCAGCTCTTTATAGAAGAGCCCGATAAACGCGTAGTTGAGCAGCGTCATTACGCTCATCGAGACCAGCGCCTGGGGAATCGGCAGGCCGAAAAGCTCGACGGTATCCAGCCAGACAAACCCGATTTCACCCAACAGCACGGTGTGGGTGTCGATATGCACGTCGTGGGCGTAGATATTGAGTAGTAACACGCCAATGGAGAAGAGTGCTGGGAACACCAGTCCGATGGCGGCGTCCTGCTTCACCCGCTTGGTATTGGCCAGCGCCTCGGTGAGAAATACTGTCAAAAGCCCGGTCAGCGCGGCGCCGATGAGCTGCACCGGCCCGCTCTGCTGCTTGGTCAGTATCCAGACGATCACGATGCCGAACACGATCGAATGGCTGATGGCATCCGACAGCATGCTGTTGCCGCGCAGCACCAAAAACGTGCCCACCGCTGATGAGGCGATACCCACCATGGCGCCGACCAGAATGATGGGAAGCGCGGTACTGTTGAGAAGCTCTGCGATCATGGCGCGACCTCCTCGAACGTGGCGACCACCTGGCGCGCTTTTGCCTGCCCTGTTGTCGTCAGCCCCCAGTCCGCTTCACCTTGTGAGCGGGTCAGGTAGCCTTGGCGTTTTAACAGGGCAAGGGTGAGCCGTGCGCTCAGCGATAAACGCCGTGATGCAGGCCGGGCCGGGTGTTTATATAGCGTGTAGAGAAGCTGGCGTTTTTGAAGCTCGGCTTTCTGGAGGTAGTGTTTCATGATGCCCCATAAAAGCCCGCGCCCTGGCGCCAGCGCCAGCGACAGCAGCACGATGGCCGTGGCGGTTAGTACGATCAGCGGGCCGGTAGCAAGCCCGCGCGACAGCGTGCTGATCGTCGCGCCGGAGACTCCGCTGACGATACCCACGCCCGCCGCGATGGCAAGCATGGTGCCCAGGTGGCGGCTCCACTGGCGCGCGGCCGCCGCCGGGGCAACGATCATCGCCGCCATCAAAATGACGCCGACCATCTGCAAGCCGACCACCACCGCCAGTGCGACCATGGCGGTCAGTGTCGCCTCGATGGCCGTGGCGGGCATGCCAAGCGTTCGGGCGTACTCGGCGTCGAACGTGACCAGCTTGGCCTGCTTCCAGAAGGCGGCGAGCAGCGAAAGCGTTACCAGCGTCACGCCACCCATCACCCACAGATCCGAGCGCAGCGTGGCGGCGGCCTGGCCGAATAAAAAGGCCTCAAGCCCGCCCTGGGCGGCGTTGCTGGTGCCTTGAATGTAGGTGAGCAGCACGATACCAACGGCAAAGAAGAGGCTCAGGCAAACGCCTAGCCCCGCATCGGTTTTCAGGCGGCTTTTGCGGGTGAGCAGCAGCATGATCAGCGCGGCAAGAGAGCCGGTAGCAAGCGAGCCGATCATGATGCCGCCAATATCGCGGCTGCCGGTAATGATGAAGCTCAGGCATATTCCCGGAAGAGCCGCGTGGGAGATGGCGTCGCCCAGCAGGCTTTGACGGCGCAGCACCGCAAAGCAGCCCAAGGGGCCGCTGATCAGGCCCAGAAGCGAGGCGCCGATCACCACGTTTTGAAAGGTATAATCCGATAGAAGTTCGAGCCACTGCATGGGTCAGGTCACTTTTGAGGCGGGAAACGTTAATGACTCGTGGTCACCCAGCAGCGCGATCTGGCCGCCGTAGGCCTGGCGGAGGTTGTCGATCTTGAAAACGTCTTTGGCGTCGCCACTGGCAATCACGCGCACGTTCAGTAGCAATAGCCAGTCGAAGTAGGTACCGACAGTTTGCAGATCGTGGTGGACGACGATAAGCGTCTTTCCCGCATCACGCAGGCGGCGCAGTATATCGATGATCGCCCGTTCGGTGGTGGCATCGACCCCGGCCATGGGTTCGTCCAGAAAGTAAACGTCGGCCTGTTGCACCAGTGCGCGGGCCAGAAACACGCGTTGTTGCTGGCCGCCGGAAAGCTGGCTGATCTGGCGGTGGGCAAGCTCGCTCATGCTGACCATGTCGAGCGCGTCCATCGCCTCTTTACGTTCTCGGCGCCCGGGGCGCTTGAACCAGCCAAGGCGCCCGTAAAGGCCCATGGTCACCACATCGAGCGCGGTGGTGGGAAAGTCCCAATCCACGCTCGAGCGCTGGGGCACGTAGCCCACTCGCTTGCGCTGGGCGGCATAAGGCTTGCCGTGCACCAGCACCTCGCCGGAAAGCGATGGCACCAGCCCTAAAAGGCTTTTGATCAGCGTGCTTTTGCCTGCGCCGTTGGGGCCGACAATTCCCGCCATCACGCCCGCCGGGATATCGAGATTGATATCCCAAAGCACGGGCTGGTTGTGATAGCTCACGGTCAAATTGTTGATGCTGAGAGCGGGCTCGGCACTTGCAGATGTTACCATCGAGAGTATGCCCTTTTATCCCTGTTGGTCGAGCTGCCACTCGCTTGCCCAGTCGTTGAGCTCATCGGGCAGTGGGGAAAGTGTGCCGCCGAGTGCGTTAACGATATGCTGGGTATTACGGTAGATCATACCCATATAGGTGCCGTCGACGGTACCGTCATCGCCCATGGCGTCGGAATAAAGCTCGCCGCCAACCACAACGTCATGGCCACGCTGCTTGGCCGCGTCGATCACCGCCTGGACGGTGCGCGGATTGATGGTGCTTTCAACGAACACCGCCGGTACGTCGCGCTCTACCACACTCGTCGCCATGTTGCGGATATCGGCAATGCCGGTTTCGGTTTCGGTGCTGATGCCTTGAATACCTTCAACGTCGATATCGTAGGCGCGCCCATAGTAGCTAAACGCATCGTGGGCGGTCACCAGCACGCGCTGACTCTCGGGAATGGTCGCGATACTCTCCTTGACCCACTTGTGGAGCGCCAACAGTTCGGTCTGGTATCGTTCGGTGTTGGCCTCAATAGTATCCGCGCAGTCGGGGCGCGCTTCAATAAAGGTATCGCTTAGCGTCGGCAGCGTTTGCGCCCAAAGCGAAACATCCATCCACAGGTGCGGATCGATGCCGTAGATATCCTGCGCGGTAATCAGCGATGAAGGGTCGATCGAAGAGGGCGCGACAGCAAGCGTCGGGGTGCGCGAAGAGAAATTTTCCAGCACCGAACCCAGCTGGCCTTCCAGGGCGTAGCCCGAGTAAAGAATCTGTTCGGCGCCGCGCAACAGCGAAACATCGCTGGCGCTGGCCTGGAAAAGATGCGGGTCGATCCCGGGGCCCATCATGGCCTGGACGCTAACGCATTCGCCGCCTACCTCCTGTGCCACATCGGCAATCATGCCAATGGTTGCCACCACGTTGAGGGGCGTTTCATCAGCCGCTGCCAAGGTACTGAAAGGCAGCATTCCCAATAGAATCACAGCATGTTTTGTTGCCATTATTAAGCTCCAGACTCGACATGAGGTAGATAGTAGACGAAGCAGTGTTACTCCGTGTAATCATTTTGCGCTGTGGAAACAAGTATAGCCTCGGCTAAGTTTGTGGCGCAAATAATTTAATGTCAAGCGGATAAACGTGCTGAGGTAGACTGAAATAGGCATGAGTTTATGAGGCAATAAGCGCAAATGCGCTATTAATGTATCGCTTTAGTTGGCCAAGGCATCAACGGGTCTTGCGCTGGCATCGTTCGATACTTGAAGGCATACCGATAGTGGCTATTCTGTGGCGCGTGTGAGTAGCGGGAAAGATAGAGCGAGAGGCGTAAATTGAGATTTAGATAAACCTGAGCTTCTGGCCCCAAGGGGGCCAGAAAGAGGGAGTGATAGAAACTGAGGTGTTACCTTGGCTGGTTAACCAGCCTCCGCTCCTGGAGCGGGCGCACAATCAGCCAATCAAGCAGCAGCATGACGATCAACGACGCGCCTACCAGCGGGAAAATCAATCCGCCTATCGCCAGAATGGCAATCAGACCCCGGAAAACGCGTTTGTCTGCCGGTAGTGGCGGTACGCCCATTGCGCGTGAGGGGCGGCGCTTCCACCACATTACTGCGGCCGATACCGCCAGCAGGATAATCGCCACGCACACGGTCAAAAAGAGCAGTTGGTTGGCCAGACCAAACTGCTGGCCCATATGCACGTTGATACCAAATTCCAACCAGCGACCCAGGGGCCCGTAATCGGAGTAGCTCATGTCGATCAAGCGCTCGCCGCTGTACTGATCAAGATGCACCACGCGCTGTTGGCTAAGGTCATTAGGATAGACTGATCCGGTGTACACGCCGGTCTCTGTGGTGGGCAGGCTGACCGCATAGCCATGATGCAATCCCAGCTCATCGAAGATGGCGACAGCGCCGTCAAGGCCAATGCTCGTTGCCTGGCCTGGTCCCTGTGTGGATTCTGGAATTTGTGCCTGTTCGAGTGACCAGTTTGTCGGGCTTTGCGCGTTTAAACGCGCTTCCGACATGGGCACTTCAACGCGCACACCAGAGGGGTAGCCGAAATTGTTACCGTTAGCCCACTGATTAACCTGCGCGCCCCACACGCCCGACCAAGGCATTCCGGTGATCGCCAGAAAGACGATAAACCCACCGACAAAAATACCCAGCACGGCATGCAGATCACGCCAGAACACGCGGCTTTTTGGCTTGCCGCGCACGCTAATCACGCCGCCTTTGCCTTTACGCCGTGGCCACCAGAGGTAAATGCCGGTGAGCACTAGCAGGGTTGCCCAGCCGCCGGCTATTTCAATCAGTTTGCGCGCTGTAGGTCCAAAGTATTTCAAACTGTGCAGATAGCGAACGGTCCACATCACCGTGCCGCGGTCATCCAGCGCCCCCAGCACATTGGCAGTATACGGATTGACGTAAACGGCTAACCGCTCGCCCGAGGCAGTATTCACTGTGATCTCCGCCGAGCTTTTCGGCGTGGCGGGGTCGGTGAATTTTACGGCAGTGCCAGGGTGAGCCGTAAGGGCTGCGCTTACCAGCGTAGAGGGAGGGAGCGTCGCCTCTTGAACGGCTACGCGCTTCACATCAGCGTGTATGAGTGCATCCAGTTCGTCCTTGAAAAGATAAAGGCCCCCAGTAATTGCCAGGGTGATCATGAACGGCAGAACCAAAAGGCCGGCGTAAAAGTGCCAGCGCCAAACGGCGCGATACAGGTCGAAGGTCTTGCGTTTACCTTCTTGTGGGGGTGACGTGGTCGACATGAAGTCTCTCCAGACCACCAGGCATCTAGCCTGGTGGTTTTAAGCGGTAAGGGTAAACAGGTGCTCTACTGAGCACCTGAATGAATCAGAAGCTGAAGTCGGCCCGTGCCCACACCATGCGGCCAGGCTCATTAATGCCGCGATCCAAATCAGCGGGATAGCCAAAGGCTGCATTACCCGCCAGATTCAAGTGTTCGGTGTAGGTGGTATCGAAAACGTTATCCACCCCCACACTTAGCGTTAGGTGGTTGCTTGCTTGATAGGCACCGTTAAGCGAGAACACCCCGAAGCCTGACGACGATTCCAGATCCTGGCCGACGACATTGCCTTTTTCGAGCGCAATACGGTTTTGTGCCGCAACACCACGCCATAGGCCACCCACAGAGTAGTCATCGTGTGCATAGGTCAGGCCGACCTTGGCTTCCAGCGGTGGGATCTGTGGTAATGCCTCATCGTCGTTGGCATTTCGCCCCCAGGCATAGGCCAGCGAGGCATTGCTTACCCAGTTGTCGGTTAGTTGATAGCTAGCGCCCACTTCGGCACCCGCAATCTGAGCATCAATGTTATCGATCTGAGTACCGCCCATGCCCGCGGTGTTGTAATCAAACAAGATGAAATCGTTAACGTATCCTGCATACCCGGACACCCATGCGCTTAAGCGCTGGTCGTTATACTGCGCGCCTATATCCAACTGGGTGGTTTTTTCGGGTTGAACACCGTCAAAGGCATTCAAACTACCGGCCGGGCCTGCCTGACTAGAGCTCAATTCCCAGTAATCGGGAAAGCGCTCCACATGCCCGACCCCGGCATACCAGGTGACCGGTGCTGAGGCTAAATCCTGCTCATAGCGGATAAAAGCGCTGGGCAGAGTGTCGCGGCGGGTGAGGCCTGTGGTAGCTGTGTCCAGGCTTTCGTCACTGACGCGGTAGCGGTCTACGCGGGCGCCGCCAATAAGACGGTCACGTTCATCGATAAAACGGGTGACTTCGCTGAAGGCGCCAAACTGGGTCTGCTCGTAGTCGGGCTGCCAGTGTTCGCCATCCAGATTGCGATGTACCTGATGCTCGACATCGACACCGGCCGTCCACGTGGTGTTTTCCCACTCCCACGTTGATGCGACGCGCGCGCTGCGGGTGCGACGGTCTAGCCGCATGGCCATGCCGTCACTCATGTCCATACCGCCATCCATATCCATGCCGCTGCCCATGTCCATGCCGCCGCCCATGTCCATGCCACCACCCATGTCCATGCCGCTGCCCATGTCCATGCCACCACCCATGTCCATGCTGCCCGGTGAGCGCAGCGTGAAGTTATCCATAATATGGTCGGCATAGGCATAGTTGGCCTGCATTTCCAGACGTTTCCAGTGTTCACCTAAATTCTCGCGCTGAAAACGGATGCCCACGGTTTCGCGCAGAAATTTGCTGCCATCCATACCTCGCCCGGCATAGCGCGCTTCGCCGTTTCCTCGGCCTGCGGTGACTTCAAGCCAGGTATCGTTGTCGGGTGTCCATCCAAGCGCTATGTCACCGTTCCACTTATCCCATAACGAGGGCACGGCGTTGCCATCGCCATCCTGATAGTCATTAGCTTCGGATTGATTGCCGGTAATGCGCAGGTAGCCGTCTTTATTGCCTAAAGCGGCATCAATGCGGCGATCAAAGCGCCCATAGGTACCCAGCATGACGCTGCCATCCACTCGCACACCGGCTTCATCGAACTCCTCCGGGCCGCGGTCAAAGCGCACCGTTGCCGCTGAAGCGCCGGGGCCCCACAGAACGGACTGCGGCCCTTTGGTGACGGTGAGGCTGTCGTAATTTTCAGGTGAGATATAAGACGTAGGCGCATCCATTCTTGCCGGGCAGGCGCCTAGCATTTGGCTGCCATTGGTCAGCACGCGAAGACGTGAGCCAAACATGCCACGGAACACCGGATCACCGTTGGTGCCACCGTTACGAATGGCAGAGAACCCGGGGATGGTCTGAAGATAGTCGGCGCCGTCGCTGGCAGGGGCCGGTTGCCGCGGTATACGCGGGTCGGTTTCCACCGTGAGCGGTGAGCTTAGCGGTACAGCGGTCACGACCATCGTGTTTAACGCATGATGATGCTCGTGGTGAGCGGCAGTCGCCTGTGCCCATACGCCTTGAGCAACAACGCTCGATGCGGCAGCGACGCTTAATGTCAGTACGTGTCGTTGAAAACGTTTTTTTAAGCGGGCAGGCGTAACGACGCCATGCCCAATAGTTAGATGCGGCATGATGATCCCTTTTTTGGGTGTAGACAGACGCCAGCCAGAAGCAAACTTCAGGCTAAAAAGGCTGACGATGTGGCGTTACACGATCCGAAAAAAGGGCGGAGCGCGCGTTAGCGCGTGGGGGTAGTTATCACAGGACTTTATAGCCTGCGTCGGTTGCGTCAGCAGCTTATTATGCGTAATAAACGCTTGTAAGCTGATCGGAGGGAGAGAGGTATGCGCCGTTGGGAACTGTTGCCAGATGGCACAGTAACCACATTGGTGGAACCAGTTAAATATCGGTTCTACTTCATCAGCATGGCCCGCATGGTGGTGGTTTGCTTGAGGGGCAGTATGTTGATGATGACCGCCGCCTTGATGGTTAGAGTGATGACTAGCTTCGTGATGTGCGTGATGTTGCCCATCGGACTGATACTGTGAAATCAGCGGCCCAACTAACAGCAGCTGCATCGCCACAAACGCCATACAAAGCGCAATGCGATACCAGAGCTTGTTTGCTGAGCATTGTAACTGCACGAAGCCATCTACCTTGGTGGGCAACAGACAAGCTGTTGACGGAGGATGGCCCAATAGTATCGGAAAGTTCCCAAATAAGAAGTGTTGGGCGTGTGGTCTTTTGACACACAAGGGGCGGTTAACTACTTGTTCTTTTTGGTGCGGCCGACCCTTTTAATGATCTTTTTTGGTGCAAAAAGCCGTTAGTGCTGATGGGTTATGACGGCTAAAACTTTGCAGCGATAGTAAAAGTCCACTTTTCCCCATTTTGGCGCATTCCTTGCATTTGAAAGGCTATGACCTATTCAAAAGGATGCGACTGTCTTCCATGACCTTGCGCGAACTCGCCCCACCGCTTGCGGGCTCCGGCCACCGCTTTGACCAGGAACGCCACTGGGCGGCCTCACTGGCGCTGCGTTTTGCCAAGCGCGATGGCGCCACGCGGTTAATCCAGGCACGCCACCAAGGGCCACTTCGGGTCCAGCGGCCGTTTTATCCTGAAGGCCGCCAGGAGGCGTGCCATATCTACGTGCTGCACCCACCCGGAGGATTGGTCAGCGGCGATGCGCTCACCATCAAGGCGCACGTCGAGCAAGGCGCACATGCCCTGCTGACTACCCCCGCGGCGAATAAGCTTTATAAGGCTGACAGCCAGGGGGTTGCCTGGAGCCAGTGTACCGAGCTTGAGGTCGCCGATAGCGCAACGCTTGAGTGGCTACCTCAGGAAACCATTGCCTTTGATGGCTCTAAAGGTGAACAGCGTACGCATATTGATCTTCATGGTAGTGCTCGCTGTTTAGGCTGGGAAGTCATGGCCTTGGGTCGCCCCGCGAGCGAGTTGCCGTACTTGTCAGGGCGCATTGAACAGTTTTTTCGTTTGACGCTGGATGGCAAGCCGCTATGGCTAGAACGCCAGCCGTTAGACCCGTTACACCCGCGCTTTACGGGACGCTGGGGGCAGGGCGGCGCTACGGTGCAGGCCACGCTTTGGGCGGTGGGAATGAGTGATGCGCCAGCGGCGATTGAGGAGTTGCGTAATGCCCTGCCGGATAATCCACGCTGGGCGGTAACGGTGCGCCAGGGCGTTTTATTGCTGCGCTATCTGGGTAACTCGCGAAATGAAGCCTGGGCGTTGTGCGAACAGGCCTGGAAATTGCTGCGCCCGCGCTGGATTGAGCGTGAGGCCCATATTCCGCGTATTTGGTTAACTTAATCGACTCTGTTGGAGACGCTCTATGGAATTAACCCCAAGAGATAAAGACAAGCTGTTGCTGTTTTCCGCCGCCCAGCTTGCCGAGCGGCGCAAAGCGCGAGGATTAAAGCTCAATTATCCCGAAGCGGTCGCGCTGATCAGTTTCGAGATTATCGAAGGTGCCCGGGATGGTCGCAGTGTGGCTGATTTGATGAGCTACGGGCGCGAGATTCTTGGCCGTGATGACGTGATGGAAGGCGTGGCTGAAATGGTCGACGAAGTTCAGGTCGAAGCCACTTTCCCGGATGGTACGAAACTCGTGACTGTTCATACGCCTATCAACTAGTTATCAGCAACCAGCAATCAGCCATCAGGAGGCTGCCATGATTCCCGGCCCAATGATTCCAGGACAGTATCAGTTAAAAGAGGGTGATATCGAGCTGTGCGTAGGCCGCGAGCGCATCACGGTAGACGTGGCGAACACCGGCGACCGACCGATTCAGCTCGGCTCCCACTACCACTTTGCCGAGGCCAACCCGGCGCTCGTGTTTGATCGCGACAAGACCCGCGGTTTTCGCCTTGATGTCGCCGCAGGTACCGCGATCCGCTTTGAACCTGGCCAGACCCGTGAAGTCACGCTGATTCCGTTTGTGGGTAAGCGGGAAATCTATGGCTTTCGTGGCGAGGTAATGGGACCGCTGGACGGAGATAAACAATGAAACCGGGTAACAAGATTAGTCGGCAGGCCTACGCCGATATGTACGGCCCCACGGTAGGCGACCGGGTGCGCCTGGGCGATACCGAGCTGTGGATCGAGGTTGAAAAAGATGCCACCCACTATGGCGACGAGGTCAAATTCGGCGGCGGCAAGGTGATCCGCGATGGCATGGGTCAGAGCCAACGTAACGATGAAACCGTCATGGACACCGTCATCACTAACGCGCTGATTCTCGACTGGTGGGGCATCGTCAAAGCCGATGTGGGGCTACAGAACGGACGTATTGCTGCGATTGGCAAAGCGGGCAACCCTGACGTGCAGCCCGATGTAGATATCGTGATTGGCCCCGGCACTGAAATTATCTCGGGCGAAGGCAAGATCCTGACCGCAGGTGGCATCGACGCGCATATCCACTTTATCTGTCCCCAGCAGGTAGACGAAGCGCTGATGAGCGGTGTCACTACCATGCTGGGCGGCGGCACCGGTCCGGCCACCGGGTCGAATGCCACCACCTGTACGCCGGGCGCGTGGCACCTTGGCAAAATGCTTCAGGCAGTGGATGACCTGCCCATGAACATCGGCCTGCTGGGTAAAGGTAATGCCAGCCTGCCGGAAGCTTTGGAAGCCCAGCTGGAAGCAGGCGCCATGGGCCTCAAGCTTCACGAAGACTGGGGCACGACGCCCGCCTCGATTGATACCTGCCTGAGCGTGGCCGAGCGTTATGACGTGCAGATAGCCATTCACACCGACACGCTTAACGAATCGGGCTTTGTGGAAGACACTTTGGCGGCGTTTAAAGAGCGCGGCATTCACACCTACCACACTGAAGGCGCGGGCGGCGGGCACGCGCCGGATATCCTCACTGCGTGTTCCAAAGAGTACGTGCTGCCGTCATCCACTAACCCCACGCGGCCCTACACGGTGAATACTATTGATGAGCATCTGGATATGCTCATGGTCTGCCACCACTTGGACCCCAACATTCCCGAAGACGTGGCATTTGCCGACTCACGCATTCGCCGTGAAACGATTGCCGCCGAAGATATCCTGCACGATTTGGGCGTGATCTCGATGATCGCCTCCGACTCTCAGGCAATGGGACGGGTAGGCGAAGTGGTCTGCCGCACTTGGCAAACCGCGCACAAGATGAAAGTACAGCGTGGCTTGCTACCTGAAGACGAAGCCTTGGGTGCCGATAACCTGCGTGCCAAGCGCTATATCGCCAAATACACCATCAACCCGGCAATTACTCACGGTATCGCTCATGAGGTGGGCTCTATTGAAGTGGGTAAACTGGCGGATTTAGTGCTCTGGAAGCCGGCGTTTTTCGGTGTGAAGCCCTCGTTGATATTGAAAGGCGGGATGATTGCTGCTGCCCCCATGGGCGATCCCAACGCCTCAATCCCCACGCCCCAGCCGGTGCATTATCGGCGCATGTTCGGCGCTTTTGGCCGCGCGGCCAGCCAAACTCGGCTCAATTTTGTCAGCCAGGCGGCGATTGATGCAGGCCTCAAGGAGCGCTTGGGACTTCAGAGTGCGCTTGCCGCGTGCAAGAACGTCCGTGGGGTGCGCAAGAAGGATATGAAGCTCAACGACGCCTGCCCCGAGCTGACCGTGGACCCGCAGACCTATGAAGTGCGCTGCGACGGCGAGCTTTTGACCTGCGAGCCCGCCACCGAGCTGCCGCTGGCCCAGCGCTATCACCTGTTTTAGATGCAACCCCGGCAGTGCTGCGCACTGCATCGCTAGCTGAAGCTACTCCTACAGGGGGTGTGTGAGCTACTCCGGCGGGGGGTGCATGCACTTTAACTGGTAGGAGCTGAGTTCACTCGGCGATGGCGGCGCAGCCGCCCTTCGGTGGCGGAGCGCGGTGCATGGTGTTAGCCACCAACCCCGGCAGCGCTGCGCACTGCATCGCTAGCTGAAGCTGCTCCTACAGGGGATGCATGCACTTTAACTGGTAGGAGCTGAGTTCACTCGGCGATGGCGGCGCAGCTGCCCTTGTGTGGCGGGGCGCGGTGCATGGTGTTAGCCACCAACCCCGGCAGCGCTGCGCACTGCGTCGCTAGCTGAAGCTACTCCTACAGGGGGGTGAGCTACTCCTACAGAGGGGCGTGAGGGAGGTGCATGCACTTTAACTGGTAGGAGCTGAGTTCCACTCGGCGATGGCGGCGCAGCCGCCCTTGGGTGGCGGAGCGCGGTGCATGGTGTTAGCCACCAACCCCGGCAGCGCTGCGCACGGCATCGCTAGCTGAAGCTGCTCCTACAGGGGGTGCAAGAGCTACTCCTACAGGGGGTGCAAGAGCTACTCCTACAGGGGGTGTGTGAGCTGCTCCTGCGGGGGCGTAGGCTCATTGCAAAGGCTCAACTCATTGGTCGATCAAGAGGTTAATTATGCTGAAACTGATAGAACGTTTAGGCCCGGTGGATGAAAGCGCAGCCAGCGATACGCTTACGTTACCCTTTGAACTTCGCACCCGCGGGCGCCTAAAAGCGGAAAGCGACAATGGCCAGGCGCTGGGGCTGTTTTTGGATCGTGGCCCGGTACTGCGAAGTGGCGAAGGCTTAAAAGCGGAAAGCGGCGAAGTTATTCGCGTGTGCGCTGCTATTGAGCCGGTGGTGACCGCACGAATAAGGAATGGCTTACCCTTGGCGCGGCTTGCCTACCATTTGGGCAACCGCCATGTGCAGCTGGCGCTGGGTGAAGACGAGCGCGGCGGTTGGGTACGCTTCCCACCTGATCACGTATTGGAGGAACTGGCTGTGTTGCTGGGCGCGACGCTTGAACACCACGAAGCCACGTTTGATCCAGAGCCGGGCGCCTATAATCAGATAGGCGGACATGGCCACTCGCATTCTCATGCTCACGATCACGACCATCCGCACGAGCATCATCATGCTCACTGAGCAGGCTGCAACGGGAGACTTGGCGCTGTTGGGCTTGTTGCAGCTGGTTAGTCCGGCGCTGCCCATTGGTGCCTTCGCATTCTCTCAAGGGCTTGAGAGTGCCTTTGAACTTGGCTGGGTAAATGACGAGTCCAGCCTGGCGGAGTGGCTCACTGGCGTACTGGAAGATGGCCTGACGCTTTGTGAGTTGCCGCTGATTGCCCGCTTGTACCATGCTTTTGAGCACGCCGACCGGGATGCGATAGCTCAGTGGGATGAATGGCTGGCCGCTACGCGAGAAACCGCTGAGCTGTCTGCTGAAGATAGCCGCCTGGGCGCTTCATTAAAGCGCTTGCTGGGAAGTCTTGAGCTATTGCCAAATGGCTTACTACCGCCCCATGCAGGCTATGTCACGCTCTTTGCCTTTACCGCGCACATGCGGCGCGTGCCTTGCCGCCAGGCGTTACTTGGATTTGGCTGGGCGTGGCTTGAAAACCAGCTGGCAGTTGCCTGTAAGGCCCTGCCTTTGGGCCATACCGCTGCTCAGCGGATAACAGAGCAGCTGCGACCAGCACTGGTTAGCGCTGTTGATAAAGCGTTACTGCTTGAAGATAACGCGCTTGGCCCCGTATTACCTGGGCTTGCGTTGGCCAGTGCCCTGCATGAAACCCAATATTCACGACTGTTTAGAAGCTAGGAGATACTTACCATGACTCACTGTTTACGTATTGGTGTAGGCGGCCCCGTCGGCTCCGGGAAAACGGCGCTACTCAAGCAACTCTGCCTGGCGCTGCGCGACTATTACGATATTGCTGTGGTGACCAACGATATCTACACCCGCGAAGATGCTGACTTTTTGCTTAAGCATGACGCCTTGGCCGCTGATCGCATTCTGGGCGTCGAAACCGGGGGGTGTCCGCATACGGCGATTCGTGAAGACGCCTCGATGAACCTGGCGGCTATCGATGAATTACAGGCGCGCCATCCTAAGCTTGAGCTGGTATTGGTAGAGTCTGGGGGAGATAACCTTTCTGCGACGTTTAGTCCCGAGCTTTCTGACCTCACGCTTTATGTGATTGATGTCTCGGCGGGAGACAAAATTCCGCGTAAGGGTGGGCCGGGGATTACCAAGTCGGATCTACTAATTATCAACAAGATCGATATCGCCGAGCAGGTGCACGCGTCGTTAGAGGTAATGGAGCGTGATTCAAAGAAAATGCGCGGCGAGCGGCCCTTTGTATTTACCAACCTTTACGATGGCGTAGGGCTTGAAGAGATTGTTCGCTTTATTCTTGATAAAGGAATGCTGGATGAGCGGCGCCCTCAGGCAGCGCTGGCGTAGTGGTTGAAACGCTGTCTTTGAACGTTCGCTGTTGAAAATCCGCTGCGGGACAGCCGCTATTGAGACATGGCTGCCAAAGTAACGTGACGTTAAAAAGTAAAATGCAGTGCAATAAAAAGCTGCCATGACCAGGCGGTACAAGGTCATGGCAGCTAAACTGTAGGTCGGCATCTTTGCCAAAAACGGGCCATCCTTGGCCACCACATCCACACAGTGCACCTTATGCTCGGTAAACACCTTAACTTGGGTTATGGAAACAGGTTTATATTCTAAAATAGCAACTAGTAGACTCGAAATGTCCGATTTTTAACGGAAATAATGATTTTTATTAACTTTTGCTAAAACCATTGAGCTTCTCGTGTAAGTCGCTGTGGCAAGACTAAAAGCTAATGTTATTGAGCTTTTATTGTGATGTGCTAACGAGAGACTTGCTGTTCTGATAGCCGGGTAGCCAGCAGTGTTGCAGCGCGGCGTGCCAAGGGGGAAAACTCCACGCTCTCAAGTGCCAGGCTGGCAACAAGGCGCTGCTTCATTGAGCGTGCCCAAAAGGTTTCCAGGTGACGGCAGATAGCCGCTGCTGCTGCCTCTTCATCACGACCGCTGCCCAGGTTGGTGGCGATCTGGTTAGTCATACGGACCAAATTGGCATCGTTGTTGTTTGACATAGGGTCTCTCCTCAACGCGGTAAAGGGCTCAGCCCTTGGCAGTGACAGGGCGGTGATAAATTACATGACGGCCTGGGCGTGCAAAACCGGCTAACAGAAGACCTGCTGCCTGCGCCTGTTCAACGGCCAGGGCGGTAGCTGCCGAGACGGCAACCAGCGCGCCGATCCCCACGCTTGCGCACTTGTGTACCATTTCATAGCTGGCTCGGCTGGAAACTAGTACAAAGCCCTCCTGGAGTGGTACGTCATCGCGTGCCAGCGAACCGATCAGTTTATCCAGTGCGTTGTGACGACCCACGTCTTCACGCACTCTTTGTATACGCCCCTGCAGATCACACCAGGCCGCGCCATGCACGGCGCCTGTTGCTTCCTTTAGAGGCTGATGGTCATCTAGCGTACAAAGCGCATGCTGAATGGCTGTGTCGTCAAGGTGTGGTGCACTCACCGTAGGGATGGGCCGAATGGCCTGCTCCAGGGCTTCTGTACCGCACAGCCCACAGCCGGTACGCCCGGTTGTGCTACGGCGGCGTTGTTTAAGCTCGGCCAGCCGCTGGCTGGCAATGCTTAGGTGAACCGCCAGGCCTTGAGCCTCTTCATGAAGCTCAAGGTCGTAGCACTCGTGAGGATGGGTCAGGATGCCTTCAGAAAGACTGAACCCCAGAGCCAAATCTTCAAGATACGAAGGACTTGCCATCATCACTGCATGAGAAATGCCGTTGTAAACCATCGCTACCGGCACCTCTAGCGCCAGTGCATCCTCCTGCACAGTAGCGCGCCAATAGGCCGCGCTACTGTGAACCTCAACCGGCTGGCGCGTCAGGGCGGCAGCCGGTTGTGTGCGTGCGTCGCATTCACGCACTTCACTCATGACGCCTCCTGCTGCGCCTTTGCCAAGTGGCCACGCTGGGCCTCGTCAAAGGAGGAGAAACGCTGCTGCCAGGCGGAGGGTTGGCTGACTTTTTCTACTTGCACGGCGGTAACCTTGTATTCAGGGCAGTTGGTGGCCCAGTCCGAATTATCGGTAGTAATCACATTGGCGCCACTACCGGGATGATGGAATGTAGTGTAGACCACTCCCGGCTGCATTCGCTCGCTCAGCTGTGCACGGAGCACCGTATGGCCTGATCGGCTGGTAATGCCGAGCCAGTCGCCGTCGCGCACGCCACGCAGCTCGGCATCGCTTGGGTGCAGCTCTAGTATGTCCTCATCGTGCCAGTGTTGGTTGTCGGTGCGACGAGTTTGGGCACCCACGTTGTATTGGCTAAGAATCCGTCCGGTGGTGAGCAGCAGTGGGAAGCGGCGGGTAGCGCGCTCCTCAGTGGGCACGTATTCGGTAATCGCAAAGCGCCCGAGGCCAATGGGGAAGTTGATTTCGTGCATGGTCGGCATCCCCTCAGGATGCTCGGCATTACACGGCCACTGTAGGCTGCCATAGGCTTCCAGCTTTTCGTAGCTCACCCCGGTAAAGCTCGGCGTTAGTTGAGCGATCTCGTCCATGATTTCAGACGGGTGCGTGTAGCGCATCGGGTAGCCCAGCGCGTTGGCCAGGTCCTGGGTGATTTCCCAATCCTGCTTACCGGCCAGCGGCGGCATGACCTTGCGTACTCGGTTAATGCGCCGCTCGGCGTTGGTGAAGGTGCCGTTCTTCTCCAAAAAGCTGGAACCCGGTAGAAGTACATGGGCGAATTTGGCCGTCTCGTTCAAGAAGATATCCTGAACAATCAGGCAGTCCAGCGAACGCAGCGCAGCCTCAACGTGCTGCGTGTTGGGGTCAGACTGGGCGATATCTTCGCCCTGCACGTAAAGCGCCTTGAAAGTTCCTTCGATGGCGGCATCGAACATGTTGGGAATGCGCAGCCCCGGTTCATCGTCGAGCTTGACGCCCCAGACGCTTTCAAAGCGGCCACGGGCAATCGGGTCGGCCACGTGCTGGTAGCCCGGCAGCTCATGCGGGAAGGAGCCCATATCGCAGGAGCCTTGCACGTTATTCTGACCACGCAGCGGGTTCACGCCCACGCCTTCGCGGCCAATATTGCCGGTGGCCAGGGCCAGGTTGGCAATCCCCATGACCATGGTGGAGCCTTGGCTGTGCTCGGTGACGCCCAAACCGTAGTAAATAGCGCCGTTGCCAGCGGTGGCGTAGGTGCGCGCTGCCTGGCGTACAGCCTCGGCGGGCACGCTGGTAATCGCTTCGCTGGCTTCCGGAGAGTGGCGCGGGTCGGCGATAAACGCACGCCAGCTTTGGTACGCTTCGGTGTCGCAGCGGCTAGCCACGAACGCCTTGTCTTCAAGACCTTCAGTGACCACCACATGCCCAAGTGCGTTGATCAGCGCGACGTTGGTACCAGGGCGCAGCGGCAAATGCTGGGCGTCGCTCAGGTGAGGCGTTTTGAGCAGATCGATAGAGCGTGGGTCAGCGACGATTAGCTTCGCGCCCTGTCGCAGGCGCTTGCGCATCAACGAGCCAAATACCGGGTGGGCATCGGTGGGGTTGGCGCCAATCACGATAATCGCGTCGGCTTTCATGACTGAGTCAAAGGTCTGCGTACCGGCAGATTCGCCGAGCGTGGTTTTCAGGCCGTAGCCGGTGGGCGAGTGGCAGACGCGTGCGCAGGTATCAGTATTGTTATTGCCAAATGCTGCGCGAATCAACTTCTGCACCAGGTAGGTCTCTTCGTTGGTGCAGCGCGATGAGGTGATACCGCCAATGCTCTCGCGGCCATGCTCGGCCTGAATCGCTTTTAGGCGATTAGCGGCAAAGCCAATGGCTTCTTCCCAGCTGGCCTCGCGCCAGGGCTGGTCGATGCTGTCGCGGATCATCGGCGTGGTCAGGCGGTCGGGGTGAGAGGAGTAGCCGAACGCAAAGCGCCCCTTCACACACGAGTGGCCGTGGTTAGCGTCGCCGCCCTTGTAGGGCACCATGCGCACCAGCTTGTCACCTTTCATTTGCGCTTCAAACGAGCAGCCCACACCACAATAGGCGCAGGTCGTGACTACGCTGCGGTCCGGCACGCCGTGATCAATGACGCTGTTTTCCATCAGCGTGGCGGTCGGGCAGGCCTGTACACAGGCGCCACACGAAACGCAGTCTGAATCCATAAACGCTTCGTCTTGCCCCGCGGCCACTTTGGAATCAAACCCGCGACCGTCGATGGTCAAGGCGAAGGTGCCCTGCACTTCCTCGCAGGCGCGCACGCAGCGGGAGCAGACGATGCACTTGCTGGGGTCGAAGCTGAAGTAGGGGTTGGAGGTATCTTTGGTGGCCTGAAGATGGTTCTCACCGTCAAACCCATAGCGTACTTCGCGAAGACCAACGCTGCCCGCCATGTCTTGTAGCTCGCAGTCGCCATTGGCCGGGCAGGTCAAACAGTCCAGCGGATGGTCGGAGATGTACAGCTCCATCACGTTGCGGCGCAGTTTGGCGAGTCGCTCGTTCTGGGTGGTCACCTGCATGCCTTCCACCACGGGGGTGGTGCAGGAGGCTGGCAGCCCACGGCGGCCCTCTACCTGTACGGCGCATAACCGGCAAGAGCCGAACGGCTCCAGGCTGTCGGTGGCACATAATTTGGGAATATTAATATCGGCCAGCGCCGCTGCACGCAGTACCGAAGTGCCTTCCGGCACCGTGATGGTAATACCATCAATTTCCAGGTTCACCAGCGCCGTACCCGTTGGGAAAGGCGTGCCCAGGTCTTTATCGTGGGCGGCGCTTCTGGCGTACTGTTTGGGGTCAAAGTGTCCGATCATGATCTGTCTCCGTTCGCGGCCCGCTGAAAATCGTCAGGGAAGTGGTTCAGGGCGCTTTGCACTGGGAAGGGGGTCATGCCCCCCATGGCACAGAGCGAACCATCCACCATCGTTTCGCAGAGGTCATGGAGCAGGGCGAGGTTGGCCTCGCGGTTTTGGTCGGCGCGGATACGATCAATCACTTCCACGCCACGGGTTGAGCCGATACGGCATGGCGTACACTTGCCGCAGGACTCCACCTTGCAGAATTCCATCGAGAAGCGCGCTTGTTCGGCCATATCCACGCTCTCATCAAACATCACCACACCGCCGTGACCTAGCACCGCGCTCTCGGCGGCAAAGGCTTCGTAGTCCAGCGGTAAGTCCCATTGGGATTCCGGCAGGTAGGCGCCCAGCGGGCCTCCCACCTGCACGGCACGCAGCGGTTTGTCGCTTAACGTGCCGCCACCGAACTCCTCCATCAGGGTGCGCAGCGTGGTGCCGAAGGCAAGTTCCACCAATCCGCCGCGCTGAACATTACCCGCCAGCTGAAGTGCCAAGGTGCCCCGCGAGCGGCCCATGCCATGCGAGGCGTAAGCCTCAGCGCCTTCAGCGAGGATAAACGGCACGGCGGCCAGCGAGAGCACGTTGTTAACCACGGTAGGAAGGCCGAATAGTCCTTCAATAGCGGGCAGCGGTGGTTTGAAGCGTACCAGGCCGCGCTTGCCTTCCAGACTTTCGAGCAACGAGGTTTCTTCACCGCAAATGTATGCCCCAGCGCCCAAGCGCACTTCCAAATGAAAAACGCGGCCACTGCCACACAGGTTCTCACCCAGATAACCGGCCTGTTCGGCATGGGCGATGGCCTCGTCAAGAATCTCCTTGGCCAGCGGGTATTCTGAACGCAGGTAGATGTAGCCTTGGGTTGCGCCTACTGCAAGCCCGGCAATCGTCATGCCTTCAATCAGCAGGTAGGGGTCGCACTCCATCACCAACCGGTCGGCGAAGGTACCGGAGTCGCCTTCATCAGCGTTGCAGACGATATACTTTTGATCGGCCGGTGTGTCCAGCACCGTCTGCCACTTGATGCCAGTAGGAAACGCCGCCCCACCGCGCCCGCGCAGCCCTGAGGCTTTTACTTCCTCAACAATGTCCGGTGGCGCGCTTTGCAGCGCTGCCTCCAGGCCGCGAAACCCACTATGCGCCCGGTAATCTTCAATCGAGAGTGGGTCGGTAATACCAATGCGGGCGAACGTCAGGCGCTGCTGGCGAGCGAGGTAATCGATCTCTTCGGTTGGCCCCAGGGCCAATGAATGGGTGACGCTGCCCTGCAGCATGCCGCTGTCCAGCAGCGCGGGGATATCGGCAAGTGCCACCGGGCCATAGGCAAAGCGGCCGGTGGGTGTTTCCACCTCAACCAGTGGCTCAAGCCAGGCAAGCCCGCGTGAGCCATTGCGCACCAGCGTAATGGATTCACCACGGGCAGCGGCTTCTCGTGCCAGCCGGTTGGCGATGGCATCGGCGCCCAGCGCCAGCGCGGTGGTATCTCGGGGTACGAAAACACGAATGCTCATGCGATCACCTCCAGCGGCCTGGTTTGCAGCTCATCCAATAATGCATCGAAAGCTTCAGGCGTTACCCGACCGCGCACGCCATTATCCACGCGAACGGAGGGGCCACAGGCGCAGTTGCCCAGACAGTAAACGGCCTCAAGGGTGATGTCGCGGTCGCTGGTGGTCTGGTGGTAATCAATGCCCAGGCGCGCTTTGGCATGAGCCTCAAGCTGGCGCGCGCCGACGGCCTGGCATGCCTCGGCGCGACAGATCTGCACCACGTGGCGACCCGGCGGTGCGGTCCGAAAGTGGTGATAAAAGCTAATGACCCCGTGTACTTCAGCGCTGGTCAGCTGTAATGACTCGGCGATGAGAGGCACGGCATCCGGAGGAATAAAGCCGAAGCGGTCCTGGAGGGCATGAAGAATCGGCAGCAACGCGCCTGGTTTGTGGCGTAGCGCATTGATCTCGGCCTGAATCGACTGCGACGACCATTCTCGAGACTCATTCATCATGTCTCTCCTGGTGCTGATTTATTATTTAGTAAACATGCACAGCTCTGCCTATTTTAAGCGATGTGTTAAAAAGAGCGTGCACCACGGTCAGTGCAACGCTAGCATCAACGCTATAAGTACAAAATATGAAAGATTATGCCTATGAAAAAAGCCATGCAAAAAATCAGCGTTATCCCCTCTTGGTGCTTTCGCGATGAGGAGGGTAATCAGCTTGATATACATCTACTTCGCTTGCTTGAAGCGGTTTATCGGCGGGGAAAACTCACGCTCGCCGCAAGCGATGTCGGCATCTCGTATCGCCATGCTTGGAACCTTTTGCGCCAGAGTGGGGAGTTCTTTGGCGTACCGCTGGTAGAGATGCAGCGTGGGCGCGGCGCACGGCTTTCACTGCTAGGTGAAAAGTTGTTGTGGGCCGAGCAGCGTGCGATTGCCCGCCTGGGGCCGCAGCTGGAAAGCCTGGGGTCTGAACTGAACCTGGCGATTCAACAGCAGCAGCAAGGGGCGCTATCGGTGTTGCGGCTGCACGCCAGCCATGGTTTTGCTGTCGAGCTACTTCCCAAATACCTGCACGAAATACCCCTGGACTTACAGTACTGCAGCCCGCAAGAGTCGCTGACGGCCCTTCATCGGGGCAGTTGCGATGTGGCGGGTTTTCATCTGCCGCGTGGCAAGGTCGGTGAGCGCGTACGCGATACTTACCAAGGGCTTTTAAAGCCGCGTCAGCACCGAGTGATTGGCTTTATCGCTAGGACTCAGGGGCTGATGGTGGCGCCGGGTAATCCGCTTGGTATCACGGGGGTCGCATCGCTGGCTGATAAGTCCGTGCGGTTCGTCAACCGCCAGGCTTCGTCAGGCACGCGCTCGCTGCTGGACTGCCTGTTAAAAGAGGCGGCGGTTTCCAGCAAAAAGATTCGTGGGTTTGAAATAGAGGAGTTTACCCACTCTGCGGTAGCTGCTTACGTCGCCGCTGGCATGGCTGATTGCGGCTTTGGTGTAGAGGCTGCCGCTCAAAAGTTTGGGCTTGATTTTTTACCGCTGGCTATCGAAGACTATCTTTTGGCCTGCCATCACCGTTCATTAAAAGAACCACGGCTATGTGCCTTTCTGAAGGCATTGCAGGGTGAGCCCTTTCAGGAAGCGGTCAAGCGCCTGCCGGGTTATAGCCCAAGCCAGTGTGGTGAGGTGATGCGGCCCGAGGATGTACTCACGGCAAAGAAATGAGTGCTCTGTTAAACACCAGGAGACAGAAAAGCAGAACTTCGCTTATCCAGCGATCAATAACCCAATCAACGGCCCGCCCTCAACGCAAGAGCGGGCCGTTTGCTCACCCTGGAGCGTTGGATGGAGGAACGTTTAGTAGCTGGTAATCCATAAAATGATGCCAAACCAGATGGGATCAAACCCCAGGCTTGTGATCATGGGAAACGTAATAGGCAGCGTCATTAGCAGTAGTGTTATGCCATCAAAGAAGCAACCCGGTACGATATAAATGATAACAATCATCAGCTGCCAATCGCGGCAAACATGATAGAAGCATGTTTAAAGCACCCTTATTGACGCTTCATGCACTGTTTTATATTCATGAACGGCGACGGGCGACCATAGAATGGCTAACAATTCCTTGCACACTTATCCTGGCCAGCAGTGATGCGATGCCAATTGATTACCTTTCAGGTTATGTTGGTATCTTGAAAACGCCCCCTTTTGCACCGTCGTCGTGGTCAGGTTGAGGGAATATATGAAAGATAAGTTTTGTAGCTTGTTGAAAAATAAAAATATGGCCTATTTACCACCAGAACAAACGCTGGCAGTGCCCGCAAAAGTGAAAACAGTCGTTTTTTTGTTGATGGAAAATTTTTCCATGATGGCATTTACAGGTGCTGTTGATGCGTTGGTAACAACGAATTTGATGAACGCAACGACCACTTACAACATAAGGGTTGTCGGTAATGGCAGCGCCGCTGTGCAATCAGACTTGGGGATTGAAATTAACGCTGATGCATCTCTTGCGGATTTTGATCTTTCCAACGAAAAAGTAGATGTATTGATAGTGTGTGGTGGCTTGAGAGTTAAAGCGCAGTCCTCAGCGCTTGTGCGTAATAAGCTAAGAAAGGCAGATAGTCACGGCGTTGTATTGGGTGGTTTATGGAATGGCGCCTACTTTCTTGCAGACGCAGGTCTGTTGAGTGGCTATCAGTGCGCGTACCATCCTGACGGACGCGCCATGATGGCTGAGGAGTTTCAAGACGTTACTATCTCTGCTCGAAGCTACGTTGTGGATAGAAAGAGATTAAGCTGCGCGGGCGCGAGCAGCTCCCTAAGCCTCATGCTAGAAGTTGTTAGAGCCGATTGTGGTGACCAAGTAGCCAGTGCGGTTGAGGAAATGCTCAGCTGTGACAAGGAAATAGAACTGCCAGACATTTCAACGATTAACGTTGATCAAAACCATACGTTACCAGAAACGCTTAAAACAGCCCTTCAGTTGATGAAAAACAATATTGAAGAGCCGTTATCTATTGTTGAAATAGCCAATTGGGTGGGTATTTCACGGCGCCAGCTAGAGCGATTGTTCTGTCACTATATTGTCGCTAGCCCTTCTCGGTATTACATGGAGTTGCGTTTAACACGGGCGCGGCAGCTATTGCAGCAAACAAATAAACCGATAGCAGAGGTGACCGTGGCAACAGGGTTTGTGAGTGTTTCGCACTTTAGAAACTGCTTTTATCAACTGTTTGGCGTGTCCCCTGGCCAGTTTAGAAAGTCGTTTCAAAAGGGCGGCCGTTTCCTGTGACCTTGTGCATGAATGGCGGCGTACTGATAAATACGGGATTCAAAGGGAGCCGGGCAGGCTCCCTTGAAGAGCATATCTGGACGATATTAATTTCCCGACCACCCCATGAATATGGGGACATAGACCACTAGCAGCAGCACGCCGATTAGACCCAGCAGATAAGGCACGATGGCGCGTGTAATACGCTCAAGCGGTAGCTGTGTCACTGAAGATGCAACGTACAGGTTGATCGCCACGGGTGGCGTGATCATGCCTATCGAGAGCCCTACCACAATAATCAGACCGAAGTGGATTGGATCGACCCCCAGCTGCAGCACCAGCGGTAGCAGCACCGGCGTTAAGATAATCAGCGCGCTTGCCGTTTCGATAAACACACCGGTCAGCAGGATGACGGCGACCACCAGCAGCATGATAATCAGCGGGTTGGTGGAGAGCGACAACACCGATTGTGCGATAGCACCAGGCACCTGCCAGCTAGACAGCGTCCAGCTCAGCACCGCCGACATGGCAATCACTAGCATGATCACTGCAGTGGTGATGGCTGAGCGGATCAGCAGCCGATACACCTGGGGCAGGGTTAAATCACGATAGATGAATAGCGATACCAGTAGCGCATAGTTGACGGCTACCACCGCCGCTTCAGAGGGCGTAAAGATCCCCGTGAAGATACCGCCCAGAATAATCACCGGCGTCATCAAGCCCCAGCTTGCCGCCTTGAACGTGCGCAAGATGGTGGTGATGGACAGCGGTGTCCCCTTGGGGTACTGGCGTTTATAGGCTTGGGTAATAGCAATCGCCATTAATCCCAAACCCATTGCCAAACCAGGTAAAAAACCGCTCAAAAACAGCTTGGATACCGACTGCTGGGCAATCACCGCATAGATAATCATGGGCACCGAGGGCGGAATGACCACGCCAATCGTGCCACTGGCGGCAATCAGGCTGGCCGCCGATGCGGGGTCGTAGCCCTTTCGCTTAAGCTCCGGCACCAGGCTTGAACCGACCGCCGCCGTGGTGGCTGCCCCCGAACCCGAAATAGCGGCAAAGAACATGCCCGCCATGACCGATACGACCGAAAGCCCGCCACGCATAAAGCCCACCAGCGAATCGGCAAAACTCACCAACCGCTCGCTCACCTTGCCCTGGGCCATTAAGTCACCGGCAAGAATGAACATGGGAATCGCCACCAGCGCGAAGGAGTTGATGCCCTGGAACATCTGCTGGGTCACCACCATCAGCGGCACGCCCGACTGATACAGGGCAAACAGAGTGCTTGCGCCAATCGCAAAGGCAATTGGTACGCCCATTAGCATAAACAGGAAGAACAGGCCAAATAGCAGCATGGTCATGGTGTCTGTTCTCCAGTGGGTTGCGAGGGTTTGCCTTCAAGCACCAGTTCAAGCAGATCGACCAACGCATACCAGGCCATGATGGCTGCACTGATCGGCATTACGGCATACACGTACGACATCGGCACGCGCAGCGAGGCGGATTTCTGAAAGCTCTGTACCTGCATGTAGCGATAGCCGATCACTACCAGCGTGATCATAAAAGCGATAACCACCATCACCGCCAGTATTCGCGCTATTTGGCGTAAACGAGCGGGAAGCGCGTCGACGGCAAAGGTAACGGCGATATGATGGCCGCGCTGAAAAGCCAGCGTGCCGGCTAGAAAGGTAATCCAGATGAGCAGAAAACGGGCGACCTCTTCGGTCCAGCCAAAGGCGGTGAAAAACACTCGAGAGACAATTTGCAGCGTAATCACGCCGATCAAGGCCGCCATGCCCGCAAAGACCACTGGCTGGAGAACCGTATCTAGACCGCGCTCTATGCCTCTTAATAGTGCCAATAAAGGTTGAGAGAAAGTGGCCACGTTACAGCAGTGCCTCCTGGATGCGAGGAAGGCGGTTACTGAACTGTTCGCCAAGTAGCTCTTGGTATGCCGCCGCACTTGGGGCGCTGTCATCGCTATTCATTATGCAGGCAATCGCCCGTGTGGCGCGTTTAAGTAAATGGCGGGGCATGTGGGAAGAGGGGACGTTATCCACGTTATCTCCTTGGAATGATCTGTTTTTTTATAGTGTAGAGGGGGAGGGGCTTAATCAGCGCGTCATCTATACCATATTGGTTTTAGCGAACAAATAATTGATTGTAATCCCGCCATTCGTCGTAGAGCCTGCCGGGAAACCACGCTGGCAATAAAAAACGTTTTAGATCGTAACCTTGAGCAAATACACGGTTGGCGATAGCCTCTCTACCTACGTATAAATACATAGCCAGGCTTCACGCCGCACCGACCGGCCCTGACAGGAACAGAGAATGGACACGCTGATTAATAGTCTTACCGACATCGTAGGAAAAACAGGCGTACTGCTGGGTGATGATGTTGCCCAGCGCAGTGTCGACTGGTTCACCAAAGCGTCTTGTCAGGCAAAAGCAATTATTCGACCGCAATCCACTGAACAGCTCAGCCAGGTCATGACGCTTTGTTATGAGGCCAATCAGCCGGTGGTCACCCACGGTGGATTAACCGGCGTCGTGCATGGCGCCGTTGCCAGCCCTGACGAACTCGTGGTGTCGCTGGAGCTAATGAACCAGATCGAGCATATCGATGCCGTGGGTTCCACGATGCAGGTACAGGCGGGCGTGACGCTTCAGCACGTTCAGGAAGCCGCTCAAGAGATCGACATGCAGTTTGCGCTGGACCTGGGCGCGCGCGGTTCCTGCACCATTGGCGGTAACATCGCCACTAACGCGGGCGGCATTCGGGTGATTCGCTACGGCATGATGCGCCAACAGGTGTTAGGGCTGGAAGTGGTTCTCAGCGATGGCACCGTGGTCAGTTCCATGAACACCATGCTGAAAAACAACGCCGGTTACGATTTAAAGCAGATGTTTATGGGTAGCGAAGGCACCCTGGGAATTGTTACCCGGGCCGTGCTGCGCCTGCATCCGAATATGCCCAGCGAGCAGACCGCGTTCGTCGCGGTGCCCTCATTCGACGCGCTGACATCGCTGTTAAACATGGCCTCCAAAGAGCTTGCCAACAGCCTGAGTGCCTTCGAAGCGCTATGGAACAACCACTACGCGTTGATGACTTCCGCAACGACCAAACATACCGCATTGCTGGCCAACGACTCGCCGTTCTACGCCATTATTGAAACGCTTGGCTCGGACGATGAGAAAGATGCCGAAGCGTTTGCGAGTGTACTGGAAAAAGCCCTCGAAGCAGAGCTGATCACGGATGCCGTGCTGGCCAGCTCCAGCAGCCAGCGCGAAGGTATCTGGGCCGTGCGCGAGGATATCGAAACCCTGGTGCACGCGCTTGACCCGATGTTCTCCTACGACGTTAGCCTGCCGATCACCCACATGGATGAGTACGTAACGGCGCTAGAAGGCAAGCTGAAGGTGCAATGGCCAGAAACCTGCGAGCTGGTAGTGTTTGGCCATCTGGGCGATGGCAACCTGCACATCATCGTCACGGTGCGTGACGCCAGCCAGGACGCCCGGCGTCAGGTCGAAGAGTTGGTGTACGGCTCGCTGGTGAAATACAACGGCTCGATCTCCGCTGAACACGGGGTGGGCCTGGAAAAGCGCGACTACCTGACACTTTCACGCTCACCAGAAGAGATCGCCCTGATGATGCGCCTGAAACAGGCAATGGATCCTAAAGGGCTGCTTAACCCCGGAAAAATTCTGGCCTGAGCACTTGGTTAGTCATCGCATTCAGCCAACAGGCCGCCGTGAGGTAGCCTGTTGGGTGCATCAATCAATCAACTGGTGAGGCGTGGCTTACTCCGCCAGTGCTTCTTGGATGCGTGGCAGATAGTCGCCAAACTGCTGGCCGTACTTCTCGTACACCGGCACCACCGCAGCTTGGAAGGCCTCAATATCAGGCGAGTCATTAATCTCCATACCGGCTTCCTGCAGAGCGGCTAGCTGTTCGGCTTCCATATCGGCATTAACCTGACGCTCATACTCGGCGGCTTCCTGGGCAGCCTCTTCCAAAACGGCCTGTGCTTCTTCCGGCAGTTGGTTCCAGGCCGACATGCCCATCACAAAAATAGCCGGGGCATAGGTATGGCGCGAGAGCGTCATGTAGTTCTGCGTTTCGCCCAGCTTAAAGGAGTAGACCACGTTTACCGGGTTTTCCTGACCGTCGATGGTGCCCTGCTGCATCGCCGTGAGTGCTTCGGTCCAGGCCATCGGAATGGCGTTGGCGCCCAGCTCGCGGAAGGTATCGGTGTAAACGGGGTTTTCCATCACACGAATGCGCAGGCCGTCCATATCGGCCGGCGTGTTCACTGCGCGCTCGCTATTGGTCAGGTTGCGAAAGCCGCGTTCGGCGTAGGCCAGGCCTTTCAGGTTAACGTCGGAAAGCTTATCTAAAAGCTCCTGGCCGATTTCGCCGTCCAAAACCCCATAAGCCGCCTCAGGGGACGGGAACAGGAAGGGCAGCTCAAACACTGCCATCTCTTCGACAAAGTTGGCCACCGGACCATTGGTAATCAATCCCATATCCACGGTGCCAATCTGCATGCCTTCCAACAACGTACGCTCATCGCCTAATGAAGCATTGGGGTAGATATCAATGATCACCTTGCCGTCGGTGCGCTCTTCCACCAACTCCTCAAACTTGGTAGCAGCGATATGAAAGCCATCCTGCTCGTTGACCACGTGCGCCAAGCGCAGAGTCACGGGGTCCATATCGTCAAAATTAGCCGCGTAGGCTGAGCTGCAAAGCGCCAAGGAAACAGAGAGTGCCAGCGCATGTTGTGCGAATGTTTTCATTTTTATAGGTTCCGGATGTGTAATAAAGGAAATGTAAACGCGCGCCAGATTTGGCACTACCTAGCGGCGCATTTGGCATAGGCTGCGTCAAGCCGATTATTAGAAATTTGCACCAGCTTTGGCACTATCAACATGAGTTAGCTGCCTGCTCACTTAAACAGCTCTCCAATTCCATATTTAAGTGCTTCTTGCCCAGCAACTGCACCTGACGACCGAATTGCTTGAATAAGTCTGTCCAGCCCTTTTGGTTTACTCAACTCTTTCAAAACCTCACCCCCTACAGGCGTCAGAATCAAATAAACATCCAAGTAGCTTCTGCCACCGCCCAGTTCTGCTGACTTCCCCCAGCGATATTGGGGCTTGAGATCGCGAGTTTTGATAAGGCCAGCATCGTAGATTTCGTCCATATGGTAGATGAACTTAAGATAGTCATTTTCATCTGCTGCTTGCACATCTTCACCAACGAATTGTTTGTAAAGTCGAGGTAGACGGGCGCCGACATACTCGCCATCTCCAATTGCTTCCAGAATTCGTTTAACTAAAGCTGGCTGTAGCATAAGTGAGACCCTTTGAGTTTTATAATTTAGGTAGCTAAAACAAACCCGCTGGCTCTGCGGCCACATCCCAGCTGAAGATCAGCACCTCTTTGGCGTCTGAGCCTTTGCCGCCGCCGACGGTGTAGCGTATATCGGTGGTTTCGATGTGGTAGCCCGAGAAGATCCGGCGGATGTCTGGGTGGTCGTTGAGGCTGATGATGGCCTTGCCCTTGAGCTTGGCTAGCATGCTCGCCATTTCCTCGTACTGCTCTATGCCAAAGGGTACCCCATATCCCTCCGTCTGCCAGTAGGGTGGGTCCATATAAAAGAGGGTATGTGGTCGGTCATAGCGTTCGATGCAGTCTTGCCAGCTTAGGTGCTCTATAAAGGTGCTCGATAAGCGCAAGTGCGCCGCTGATAACGTCTCTTCTAAGCGCAGCAGGTTCAGACCTGGTGGTGTGGTGGTGGCCGTGCCAAAGCTCTGGCCTTCGATGCGCGCTCCAAAAGCATTCTGTTGGAGGTAGTAGAAGCGGGCTGCACGCTGGATATCGGTGAGCGTTTCAGGCCGTGTCATCTTGAGCCACTCAAACACCTGGCGGCTGGAAAGCGCCCATTTGAACTGCCTAACAAACTCCTCCAGATGGTTTTGCACAACACGATAGAGGTTCACTAGGTCGCCGTTAACGTCATTGAGCACTTCCACCTCGGCAGGAGATGGGCGCAAGAAGAAAAGCGCGGCCCCTCCTGCGAAGGGCTCTACGTAGCACTGGTGCGGCGGCATTAGCGGAAAGATACGGTCAGCAAGACGACGCTTGCCGCCCATCCAGGGAATGATTGGGGTAGCCACGAGGCTTCTCCTTTAAAGGTTTGGAGCTCGTGGCTCTCTGTTGGTTTAAATGCCTGCAACGCGGGCACTTTATTTCGATGAACTGATAGTCGCTGACCATAGCCAGCTTGCGGTTGCACTGCTTACAACGGATTTCAGTTAACACTCTGTCAAGCCTATAACGAATCTAACGTTTAGCTTAGACTCTCTAACGCCTCGCGAGGCGGGGGAGTCTTGGCCGACTTGCAGCTGTGTTCTGCTTGTTGGTGGCCACCGGCGGTGTGTCCGCACCAACGGTGGTCACTCCCTTCTACGCTTTATTCAGCATTGCTCCACTTGATGGCTTCCAGCGTTTCTCGATCCTTGGCTTCTAAGGCGGCTTTGATGTCATCTTCGAGCCGTTGGCGGCGGCCAGTAGCGCTGCCGTGTGCCGCAACAAAAGCGTTGGCCTTGGTGATGATGCGAATCACTAGCTCCGTTTTACCGATTGGTCGCTCGGCCAACATCGCGTCAATATAAGGCGTAGCCGGTTCGCTCCCTTGGCTATTGTTCCCTTTGGGGTCGTACCAAATATGCCACTCCCGTGCCTCACGCTCCTGCTTGTCGAACGAAAGCGTTTCTGCATCGGGGTACTCGTTGAGTATCTGCGCCATAGAACTTGAGTAACCAGCATTGACACGACGAATCGCATCAACAACTAATGTGTCGAGTGAAGCAGGGGGAGGCGGTAGACATTGCTCTCCGTCAAAGAGCCAGCCGGGGCGGGTGTCGGTACCGCATCTCACCCATTGCATTGAATGGTGAAAACGTCCCGCCGGGTTAGTTTCCATTATTTCGGCTACTTTGCCGTTTTTAATACGTGCCCATTGCATATTGTTCACCATTTGATTTCTACGATACCGGGCGCGCCGCGTCCAGATGGATTGCCATCTCTTCCTGAACCCCCGCCTGAGCCTGGGGCGCGCCCCGGCATGCCTTCTCCTGAGCCACTGCGGCCACCGCCACCATACTTCGAAGCCCCTCCATCACCGCCAACTTCTGCGTCTGAACCATCTCCCCCTGGCGTGTTTACGTCGCCGCCAACGGCTTCGCCGCCCAAGCCACCGTTATTCTCCCCGGGGGCCCCACCACCTTCGGCGCTCATTATTTCGCCAATTGATGACGACGAGCCAGAGAGGCCACTTATTGAACTAACTTCAAGCCCCCCCTCACCGACAGTGATCTCCAACGTATCGACACCAGTGAGATCAATGATGCCTTCGGCTGTGCCTGCCGCGCCACCGCCCGAGCCTCTTGATGAAGAGCTCTTAGAAGAGCCGCTAGCCCCCCACCCGTAACATTTACCTGCGCTTTCCGCTGACCACTTTTAAGCACATCAGGAACAGGCCATTGATAAACACCAGGAACATCAAACACGGTTATATTTTGATTGGGTGCTAGCTTACCAAGAGCCTCAGCTAACTGATTGAGATCAGTATGGTTTGGTTCTAGTCCCGCATCGCTGATTACCTTGCGCAGGCTCTCAGTAATCATGTGATACCAGTAGGGGCCGGGGATCGTCGCGGGCACGCCCTGGGCGGGGTTACCGCCGGTGGGGTAGCCGACACTCGGGTTAGTCGGTGGCTGGGGAGTCGAGTCCGAGGTGTTGCGTTGATAGACACGATCTACCATGAGGTTTGCTCTCCATAGGCGAAGATGAGGATGGAATGGGCCGGTGCGAGTCGCTCGAATACGCATTCGAGGCGCTCATTGCCCCAGGTGGCCAGTGCTTCGTTGACGCCGCTGTTAACGGTCAGCGCTCGCACGGTCTCTTCGGCGGCGCGGATGGTCCAAGCCCAGCGCCAATCGATGCTGCGCATCGGCTCGCTAACGTCACTGCCGACGGTGTGGGCGGTGTAGTCCTCGACATCGATGTCGTAGCCGAGGTCGGCTGCGAGGCCAATAAAGTAGGGTCGTGATGCGCCGCCGGTGCCGGTTAGTACGCGCACCACGGCGTCTTGCCGCTCGCTAACGGTTTGCTCGCCAATAACGCACGGGTCGGGCATGGCCGTGACGCGCTCCCAGTCGGGCAGCAGCTCCGAGGTGGTGCGCGGGTCGGCCTCCTCATGCAGGGACGCCGCGCGCCCGTCAACACGGGAAAACGCCCCCGCTCGGGCCTGGGTGAGCCGCTGCCATTGGCTGTCTGTCTCGCGTGGCAGCGCGCGGCCTGGCGGCGTTAGCGCATTGAGCTGATCGGTATAATCGTCGCGGGTTAGAGCCATGAGATTGCTCCGCGCACGGGGATATCGTTAACGCTGTGGGTGACGTCGGCTGAGGGGCTATCCAGCTCATGGCGGCTATCACCGGCGGCGACGTAGATAACGCCCGAGAGCTGCTCGCGGTAGAGCGTGCCGCCGGGTTCGGCGGTTTGGCTGAGGAAGTCATTCAGCGCAGCCTGCACGCGGCTGCGCGCTTCGGCGGTGTCCGGTGTGAGGCGAATAGCCAGGTTCAATGGTGAAGCCTCGGGGGCAACGGCATAGAAGCCGCGGGCCGTTACCGGACGAACGTCGTCAACGTACTCATCCACCGCTTCAACCACGGCGGTGGTAGGGATGATGTCGGCTAGGTCGTCGCACACGAAGCGCACGGTGACTTCGCCGATGTCGGGCTGGTGGCGAGAGACCCACACGCGGGTAATGTCCGGGTGGGCTTCGCGCACCCACATGATGTAGTCGTCGGCGTTGCCGCCGTGGGGCTGGCGCTGGATGCGCTCCAGCAGGCGCTCGCGCAGGCGGTCGTCGCGCTCTTGCTCGGCCCCGCCGGTAAGGCCGTCACCACCCACGGTGGCCTCGCCATCGATGCCGCTGACGGCGCGCACCAGGCGTAGGGTTTCACCGGCGGCCAAGTTGGCTTCATCACCGGCATCAACGGCGGTCACATCGCCGGTCGCTTGGCCGCTTTCGCCTAGAGTAACGGTGCTATCAAGCGTGTAGCGTATGCCGTCTTTCTCGAACTCCTCGCCCGCCAGCAGCTGCGCGCCGGAGTTACCGTTGAGCAACACCGGGCCGGTGGCCACGACTTCGCCCTGGCGGTAGATGCGCCAGATGCTGGCCCAGCGTTCCAGCCATTCGGCTTCGGCGGTGTCGATAATCAACTGCTTGGCCAGCCAGGCGAGATAGCCGTACAGGCCATGCACGGCCCCGGCATCCACATCGGCAAACACGCGCAGCATGGCGCGGCGTAGTGCTGGGTTGGCGTCGGGGAGCCGTCCGCGCATATCGGCGCGGATCTGGTCGGCAAGCTCGGTTAGCGTTGGGGATTGCCAGGGCATATTAACTCCACACGTACTGGTAACGGTCGGCAAGGCGGCTGCCATCGCCGCGTTTAATGATGGGGCGCAGCCAGAGCACGTCGCGGCCTAGGGTCTCGGCGGTAACGTCTATCTCGGTCGCTACGCCATCTTCGAGCAACCAGGCGAGCGCCTCTCGGGCGTAGGCCTCGGCTAGGCGGCGCACTTCCGGTAGCTCCTTTTCGCGGCCTAACAGCCACAGGCGGCTGCCCCAACGGTCGCCATCTTCATCGGCGATGGCATCGGCCCACCAGCCGCGCCGGTTGTCGGTGCCATCGGGAATGATGTCGTCTGCCTCGGCGCGCCGATCGCACAGCAGCGAAAGTGCCACGGCGGTACGCAGGCCATCGTCGGTGGCCAAGTCACCGTCGATCAGCGCCACGTCCAACGCCTGATCAAGCCAATCCAGGGTGATATCCATTAGCTCATCTCCTGGTTAGGCGCTTCGGTCGGGCCGCTGCTGTCGTTTTCATCGTGATCGTGGCCGTTATAGGTGTCTCGCATGCCCTGCATGCTGCCGGTGCTGTCGCTGATATCGCCCTGGGCTTTGATGTTGCCGGTGGCGAACACATCCGGGGTAGCCAGAGTGATTGAAGTGCTGGCAGTGATCGTCACCTTGGGAGCAGTGACCTCGACCGCTGAACCGGCGTTTAAACGCACGATGCGGCCCCGCTTAAACACCAGTTCATCACCTTCATCGGTGTAGAGCGCGACTTCACCTTCAGCTAGCCCTTTCTTGCGATAGCGGCGGTCGGTGGCCAGCAACGCCACCAGATGGCCACGGGCACCGCCCACAGCAGCGGCGATGGCTTCGGCACCTTGCAGCGGGCGAGCGGTGAAGCCATAAGGCTCGATGTGTTCCACTTCGCGGGTCTCATCGCGCAGCAGGTCGAGCTGGAGAATTTGCAGCCCTTTGGCACTGTCGGTTCGGGTGACCACCGCGCGGCTGATCAACAGGCGCAGCCGACGCCACAGGGGGCTGAGCAGCTTGGTTGTCTCGCGGCCATTTACCATATATCGCTCTCCCGCTCCGGTTGGGATTCGGCCTCAATGTCGTAGCTGCTTCGCGGGGCAACGCGGATCTCTGTGCGTTCGCCGCGCTCATCGAGCAGCAGCTGCACCTCTGTGATCAGCCACTCAACGGGTTCATCGAACATCCATTGATCACGAATCGGCACCAGGTCACCCGGCCGCCATAGGCCCTCTTGATGACGCCAGCCCGCCACGGTGTAGGTAATGCCGCGCGATTGGCCCCAGCGGCGGCGCACTTCCCACTCGGCACGCTGGCTGCACGATAATGAATCGGTGCTGGTATCGCAGAGCACCAGCGTGGGCCGGTGGCGTTTGATGCCGTCATCTTTGGCACGGCCAGAGGCGCCGCTGGCCGGGGCACCATACCAAGTGTCATCGGCAGCCCCTTGGCCCTGGACGATCACTTCGCCGAAGCGGTCACGGTCGGAAAATCGGCCACGGGCTACGCGGATGTTCTCGCCCAGGGCAAGCTCGGTCTTCAGCGTGGCGCGCGGTGGGCGGGTGATCACTAGGCGACCTTGCTCATCGGCTACTAGTAAGAGGGCGCGATAGCTGGCGATCTGTATCAATGCTTCGCCGTAGGTTTGCCCCGGCTCGACTTCAAGCGCCCTAAGCGGCGCGCCGACGTCGACTTCTGCTATGACTTCAATGCCGAACGGCTCGGCCACACGGCGGGCAACTTGCAGCACGGTTTGGCCGGTTGACCAGGGCTGCGCGGTGCTGGATGAATCGACCAAGTCGGCGGTTTTGGAGCGACCGGAGACGACCAGGCTGTGCGAGCGGGCGTCGTAGCTGGGTAGTACGTCGTCAATATGGCCAGTGATTACTGGTTCGCCGTCGATCTCTACTACCACCGGCGCCCCGGTGCGCAGGCGGGGCGGTGCGGCGGTAGAGCCGTCGCGCTCGGCCCACTTTTCAGAGAGCACCAGCTCGAAGCTATCCGCCATGGCATCCAAGCTGCGGCGTATCTGGATCTCTTTCCAGCCCAGGTGGCGGGTGCCGTCGACGATTAGCGCGAGTTCACTCACTCAGCACCTCCAACCGTTCGGTGGGTACATCACCAGGGTGGCGCACGCGGTTGCGGCTAATGATGTCACCGTCGCGGCGGGCGTCGCCGTAGAGGCGGTGGGCCAGCACCAAGGCAGGCAGGCGCGCACCGGGGGTGTAGTACTTGAGGGACGGCAGCGCGGTACCGCGACGGCGGAGATCCTGCACGGCAGCGGCGCGCAAGCTCACCAGGCGTTGAGTGGTTTGCGGTAGTGGCGGCACGCTGCCACTGATCTGCTCGGTAATGCCCAGATGCACCGCCTCCAATGTTTCGCTGGCGGCTTCCCGCGTGGGGTAGCGCCACTCGGCACTGGCAGCGGCCAGCTCAATGGCTGCGGCACGACGCACCAGGGCGACGGCGGCATTTTGGGCGCGTATCTGGGTGGCTTGCGGTGCCGGTGCGCTCGGCGGCACGCTGGCCACCTCGCCGTTATCAGTGCCAAACATCGCGCGATAAACGCCCAGGGCACGCCCCGGCTCGCCGAACATGTTCTTGATCTGGCCAATGCTGGAAAGAATCGCCGCGCCCAGCTCGGCGGGGGTACGGATCAATCGGCTGATGGTGCCGGTAACACCACCGATGATGCCTTCGATCTCACTGATCGCGCCCAGGATCGTGGCTTCAATGGCCTCGACGCGGTCGACGGCCAGCTCAAAGATCTCGTACGCGGCGATGAAATCATCCAGAATCGCCAGGCGTGACGACTCGGCGGCGGCACCTACCAACTGCTGGGTATCCGCCACGGCCAGTGGGTAGCGCGGGGTGTCGTCGGCGCGCACCACCTTAAGCGTCACACGTGCCATACCGCCTTCGCGGGTAGTTTCAGTAATGCGTGGGTCGCCGGTGAGTGCCACGCGGTGGGTGCCGTAGTAGCTGTGGCGCATTTCAAACGCACCCGGCAGTTCCAGGGCTTCGGCCAGTTGGTTGCGCTGAATGTCGTAGTCGTCGCCCAGCAGGTAGCCGGTGATTTGCCACTCACGCGCTTTGCGGCCCATGTCTTCAACATAGGGCTCATCACGCAGCGGGTACTCATGCACCTGGACGCGGCGGCCGGGGCTTATCGAGCCCCGTTCAAGGAACAAAGTGACACCACGAAAGACGGCAACGCCATCGCCGATTCGATCACGCCAGCTCATTGGGCTATGCTCCTGTGATGCACGGAGGAAAATGAATGAAATGCATTAATTATCTGGGTGCGGTGGTTCTGCTCGGCACCAACATCAGTGTTGCAATGGCTGCTTCCGAAGGGATGACCCAGGAGTCGTTTAAAATCGACGCGCCTGCTGGTACTTCGGATAAACAAATGCAGCAAGCGACGGACGCATTTGAACGGTTTAAGGATGAATGTCCGGGGCTGTTCACTACCCATTCCGAGCGTGTTGAAACCGCTAAAACGGAGCTTTGGGAGCCAATGCCATATCGTGCCGATGAGTACGATTGGGAGTACGAAGTGCGCTTCCAGGCGACTCTCGCCGAGGATGGTGGCGAAGCGGCTGGCCACACGCTTGATTACTACATGTCCAATAACGGTTGGCTGACCCAAAAGGTACAAGCAGCAGAAATATGTGGCCATGTAGGCAACAGCGACCGCGATACATACGTACAATTCGAAAGCTAATCTCACGGCCACGCCCTCCAGTTACCCAGATCCACATCGATCTCCGGCCCGCCCTGACCCCGTTCGGCGCGGGTAGATGTCACTCGGCCGTCTTGGTCAACGAAGATCCGCAGTACGCTTTCTGAGGTCTCGCGGAAGGTATCAACTGAATTGCGGCCATACTCCATCACGGCTTGCTTGGCCGTTTCTCTTGCCAGCTCTACGTAGTTGCCGATCCTGCCACCGGTTTCGGTACGCTCCACGGCGTCTTCGATAATCGCGCCAATACTCTGTGCGGCCAGCACCGTGCTAACGGCCGGAATAGCCAGCCTAGCGTTGGCGCCGTTCATGCCCAATTTCGAGGCCGCGTTGATAGCATTGGCCGATAGCGTGGGCCGTTGTGATGGTTGAGGGCGTGGCGCTGAGTTATTGCCGCCGGTGCGCGTGCTGGGCGGGGTGTAGCCGCCGCCTTTGCGGGTGGTACGGTTTGTAGAACCACCGCCAGGGCCACGGCCGCCGGGCATGGCGCCCATATTAGTGACGAATACCGGCACCGGGGCGAGGCTGCTCGCTGCGCCAGCAATGCCGCCGCTAGTGCTGCGGCGGCCTAATAGGGCACGACCACCACGCCCGAGATCCATTCCCAACCTGCCCATAGAGCGCAGCGCATACAGCCCGGCGATACCGCCTGCTGTCATACCGGCGATCTTGAGCCAGCGATCAACGGTTTCTGAGTCCAGGCTATTAAGGGCATCAGCAGCGGCCTGGATATGGTCGCTAAGGTTTGAGTCGGCGAAATCCTGCCAGGCGCTGGAGAGGTTGCGCATTGCCCCGGCGGCGGTTTCAGCGGCGCGGGCAGAGTCACCCATGGTGGTGGTGCCATCCCCCTGCACTTGAAAGAAGCGATCCATCGATTCGACCGCGCCAGTACGGTTGTACTCGCCTAAGGCGGCGTTAAACGCGCGCATGGCTTCAGCATCAAACACACCTGATAGAAGTGAGGTACGACCCTCAGCGGCCTCGACGATCTCGACCATCAGCTCATTAATGGGCCGCAATACCTCGCGGCCGCGCTCCAGTTCGTCGGGGTCGAAGATCTGCACGCCACTTTTCCTAGCCAGCTCCTTGGCTTTTTCTGCGTCCTGGAAGGTACGCAGCAGCGCTTCAAACGCGGTGGCAGCCTGCTCTGAGCTGCCGGTACCTTGCCGGATAACCTGAAGCGCTGCGCCCATCTCACGTATAGCTTCTGGCCCTTGGCGGCCCAAGGCGGTGTAGGCGGTGACCACGCGAGGGCCAAGCGACGCCAGGTTCTGCAACGTGAACGCTCCGGCCTTGCCCTGTTCGTTTAGAGTGTCGATAGAGCGCAGCACTGCATCCATGCCGCGTATATCCATTTTCTGGAACTCGGCAAGGATCTCGCCGATGTTGCCGCCTTCAGCCCCGGTCGCGGAGATGGCCATGGCGATATTGCGGATGTTCTCTCGGGCAAATTCTAGGTCGCCGGTTTTCTCGACGATGGCTTCGATAGCCCCGGTGATTTGTGAGGGGTCAACGCGAATGTCCGGCTCGCGGGCGGTCTCGAAGATCTGACGGCGCAGTTCTTCCATTTCCTCTGCGCTTTTTTGGGATTGAATGCCCAGGCGGGTGAAGCGTTCTTCCAGGTTGACCAGGTTGCGCACCGTGCCGAAACCAGCGGCACCGGTGGCCAGTGCCATCCAGCGGTTGCCGACGCGGTCGAGCTGGCGGCCAACACCGCCGGTGACGCGCTGCAAGCGGGTCATGTGGCGTTGGCCGTTGTTGGCCATGGTACGCATGGCCCCCTCGTAACGGCGTGATTGCCGTTCGAGGTTGCCACGCAGATCCATCACCACACTGGCGCGCAATTCGCTCATGTTAACTCCTGGCCTGATTCAAGTAGCCGAGCAAGCGTCGCAGCGTCATGCCGCGTTGCTCGGCTTCACTCCATCCCGTTCTTGACGCGATCGCCCACATCAGCCCCGTCAGATGCTGGGCGATCGCTATCGCCTCGCCCCCGCTGCGTCACTCCCTCCTGGGTCTGGGCAACGGCGGCGCCATC